>NZ_JBFAZH010000872.1:0-3357 GCF_040681735.1 Actinoplanes sp. NPDC051633
GCCTGCACGTGGACGGACCGGCGACACCGGATGCCGCGGCCCGCAAGCGGGAGCAGGCGATCAGCCGGCGGCGCACCGATCGCCGCGCGTTCGGAGATCGGCCCGTCAGCGAGGAGACGCTGGCCACCCTCCGGCGGGTCGTCGAAAAAGAGGGCGCCTACCTGCATGTGGTGCCGCATGACCAGGTGCCGATGCTGGGCATCTCGGTCGAGCAGGCCGCGGACGCCGAATCGTTCGACCCCGGCTACCGTTCGGAGCTGACACAGTGGACGAACCGCCCGGCGTGGACCGGCGACGGCGTGCCGCCGGCCACGGCCGTCTCCCCGGCGCTGCGCCGGGTGCCGGTGCGCGACTTCGCGCCGCAGGGCGGGGACGTCCTGACGGCCGGCGACGACCACGACCAGGGCGCTGAGTACGTGATCGTGTTCGGCAACGGCGTCGAGCCGCGCGACCTGCTGCGGGCCGGTGAGGCGTTGTCCGCGCTGCTGCTCGAGGCGACCGCCGAGGGCCTGTCGACGGCGCCCATCACCGAGGCGGTCGAGGTCGCCTGGTCGCGCAGCATGGTGCGTGAGCTGGTGTCCGGCCTGGGCGAACCGTACGTGGTGGTTCGTCTGGGGTACGTCGAATCCGCGGAGCCGCTGCCCGCGACGCCGCGGCGGGCGGCCGGCGAGACGATCACGTTCGTCGACTGAGCCATTCCTGGTAGGCGGCCACGGCCGTGGGCAGCGTCGGGAAGATGCGCTCGCGGCCGACCGCCTCGGTGAGACCGTAGGCGGTGAGCGAGTCCAGCAGGTCCTGCTTGACGCGCGCCAGCCCGAAGACGATCCCGCGCCCGGTGAGCTCGGCCCGCAGGGCTTCGACGGCGTCCAGGCCGGTGCTGTCCACCTCGACGTTCGCCTCCGCGTTGAGCACGAACCACCGCACCGGCTCCCGCTGGGCGGCGACGGCGTCGAGGGCCCTGCGGCGGAAGTTGTCGGCGTTGGCGAAGAACAGCGGCGAGTCGTAGCGGTAGACCAGCAGACCCGGCACCGTGGTGGCGCTCGGGTAGTCGTCAATGTCGTGCATGCCGGCCAGGTTCGGCACGAAACCCTGCACGGCGTCGTGCGGACGGGCGACGCGGTACAGCAGCTCGGCGACCGACAGCCCCACCGCCAGCAGCACGCCGGTGAGGATGTCGAGCACCACCACACCGGCCAGCGCGGCGAAGGCCAGCAGCAGCTCCGTCTTGCGGAAGGCGGCCAGCTTGCGGAAGCCGGCCACATCGACTAGGCGGACGGCCGCGTAGACCACCAGCGCGCCGAGCGCCGCCGACGGGAAGAGCGCGAGCGCCGGCCCGGCGAAGAGCAGCACCGCGGCGACGAAGGCAAGGGCGACGAGCGAATACATCTGGGTACGCGCGCCGCCCGCGACGGCGAGCGCGGTGCGGCTGCCGCTGCTGCTGATCGGGAACCCGCGCAGCAGTCCGGCGCCGATGTTCGCCGTACCCAGCGCCAGCAGCTCTTGATTCGCATCGACCTGCCCTGCGGAGGTCTGGGCCGCGAACGCCCGCCCGGTCAGCACCGTGTCGGTGTAGCCGACGACCAGCACCCCGACCGCTGGGAGCAGCAGCTGCTGCAGCTCGCCGAAGTCGGGCAGCGCGGGCGTGGGCAGGCCGCGGGGCACCTCGCCGATGACCGCGACGCCGTAGCGCTCGAGGTCGAACACGACGACCGCGAGGGTGGCCAGCAGCACCACGATGAGCGGCACCGGCAGCCGCGGGAACCGCCACCGGCCGAGGAACAGCAGCGCCAGCACGGCCAGGCCGAGCACCAGGGTCGCCGGGTCGGCGCCGGTGACGTTGCGGACGAACGACGCCAGCTCCGCCGGGATGCCGTCGCCCTCGACCTCGACGCCGGTCAGCTTGCCGAGCTGGCCCGCGATCATGGTGACCGCCACCCCGGCCATGTAGCCCACCAGGATCGGCCGGGACAGCAGGTCGGCGACGAAGCCCAGGCGGGCGGCGGAGGCCACCAGGCACATCACGCCCACGACGACGGCCAGGGCGGCGGCCAGTCCCGCGTACCGTCCAGGGTCGCCCGCCGCGAGCGGCGCCACCGCCGCGGCCGTCATCAGCGCCGTGGTCGACTCGGGCCCGATGGACAAGTGCCGCGACGAGCCGAACACCGCGTACAGCGCCAGCGGCGCCAGGATCGCCCACAGCCCGGCCACCGGCGGCAGCCCGGCGAGGCCGGCGTAGGCCATCACCTGCGGCACGAGATACGCCGCGACGGTGACTCCGGCGAGCAGGTCGCCGCGCAGCCATGACCTCTGGTACGCGCGCAGCACGGCCACGCCGGGTACCAGCCGCCCGATCGGAGTCGCCAAGGATGCCCCTCCCGGCCGTGCACGAGATCACCTGACGTCAGGATCCTCGCGCACTGCGGCCCCGAAGGGCACCCTTGGCCCGGTCACCGGATTTCAGGCCGGCACGGTGGCCCGCGTGGATTCGGCCCGGCTGCGGATGCCGATCAGCATCTTGCGTTCCATCACGAGGCTGCCCGGTTCCATGACCAGCCGGTCGGCGAGCTTGCGGGCGAGCGAGGCGCCGGTCTGCATGATCCGGTTCCGGCTGATCAGCCGGGTGCCGCCGTCCTGGGCGGCCAGCGAGAACGACCACACCCACTGCTCGTCCTCGGAGCGGAAGACCAGCGCGCGGTCCGGTTCGCAGACCTCGACCCGCATACCCGGCCCGTTGTTGCCCATCGGCAGGACGTCGCCGACCGCCAGCTTCTGGAACTCGGGCAGAATCCGGTCGGCGCTGTGCATGCCGAGCCCGAACAGATTCTCGATCCAGTCATAGGTGTACGCGCCGCCGCGGCCACTGCCCATCTGCACGAGCCACGGCCAGACCCGCTCCGGCGGCGCGCCGACGGTGATGGCGCGAGTGCTGATCATGTCGGCCTCGGGCGCCAGGTCGTCGCCGGGCAGTGTCCGGCGCTGCTCCTCCTCGGTGGCGCCCCAGGTGAGGTACCAGTGCCGCAGGACCGGCGCGTACGCCGCGGCGGCGGCCAGCATCAGGCCGCCGCCGAGCCAGGCGGCCCGTCTCATCGGGACAGCACCACCTTGAGTGCGGCGCCGGTCTACGAGTCCCTTCATGATTCCTCCTCTTGCCTTCACGCTAGGGATCGGCGTCGCCGGCCGGCAGGGCCAGAGGTCCCCTCGCCGCCGATGCGATCGATGCCGATGGTCCCGCACGGGGCGGCCCTCGGCCCCTGCCGTCGCGTCGCGCGGGTCGCGAAGGTGGTTCTCAGGGGAGGAGTGGCCACGCAGACCAGGAAAATCGCCGGCTCGGCGCGGCCGAGCCCACCTGAGAGGGGC
>NZ_JBFAZH010000873.1:0-3352 GCF_040681735.1 Actinoplanes sp. NPDC051633
CACGTGGGGGTGGGGGCGCGCGCCGCCCGGGTCGGGGCGGCGCGCGCCGAGCGGCTGCGACGCAGCCAGGACAACGGGGGATTCGGCGATCTGGCCGCGCGGTACAGCCGGCTCGACGAGGACGAGGTGCTGGTCATCGCGCACCGGCAGCTGGGATCGGACCCCCGGCCGGGGCAGCTGGCCCGGTGGATCCCGCCGGCCGGCAGCTGGGACCGGCGCCTCATCCGGCTCTTCGAGGACGCTCTCGCCGCCACCGTGCTCGGCCGGGTCGCCGAGGACGCGATCGACCTCGGTCTCGCCGCCGCGGTCGAACGCCACTTCGCCGCCCTCGCCGCCGCCGGTGGGATGCCGACGAAGAAGGCCACCAAGCTCGCCACCCACCGGGTCGACGGGCTGATCGACCTGCCGGCCCGCCCCGCGGTCTGGCTGCGGGACATGGTCCGCGAGATCCGCCTCGCCCCCGGCCTCACTCCGGGGGTGCTGGAGCAGGTCGCGGGACGCGTGGCCCGCGCCCGCGACTGGGGCACGATCCTGCTGGGGCAGATCGAGGGGGTCTTCTACGAGATCCGGGACGAGCGCGTCCGCCACACGGTGATCGAGTGGGGCGACCGCACGATGACCGAGTGGCGGGCGGTGGCCGGGTACTTCTCGCCGGAGCGCTTGACCTCGTGGCACCACCGGCGGCCCGAGTGGCCCGGCGAGGCGCCGGCACCGCGCCCATCGCTGACCGATCGCCTGCAGGAGGCGGGGGTGCCCGCCGAGCAGGAGCGGGTCGACGACTTCTTCTGGTTCGGGGAGCTCGCCGATCAGGTGGCCCGCCTGCACGGCCTGGCCGCCGCCGAGATCACCTTCGAGGGCGTGGTGCCCGATGTCATCACCGAACGCGTCGAGGATCCCGACCCGTTCCGGCCGCCGGCCGGCCCGGTGACCGCCGCCGTCACGGCCGCCGCGCAGTTGGCGGAGCTCGGCGGCGCCGTACCCGAGAAGCCACGCACCTGGGCCGAGCTCACCGCCGGTCTGTTCGGCACCGCATCCATCGTGGAGGCCCTCACCGGCGCCTTCACCATCCCACCCGAGCTCGCCGCCGTGGACGGCACGATGGTGCCGGGCACCGGCTTGCGGGTCGAGATCGCCCGCACCGGCCGCCGCCTCGCCGAGTGGGGCGCGTACATGGGCAACTGCATCGGCGGCGGCTACTACGCCGACGAGGCCGTGGCCGGGAGCAGCATGTTGCTCGCCCTGCGCGGCCCGGACGGCCGGATCGAGCTGAACGTCGAGCTGCTGCGCCGTCCCGCCAGCTGGTGGATCAACGAGATCCGCGCACGCTACAACAAGCCGCCGGACGAGCAGCTGTACCGCCTCGTCAAGGCGTGGGTGGGCACGATCAAGCCGCCGCCCGTGGTCGTCGACGACGAGCATCCACATCGGACGGGATCACCGCGGAGGGGTCGCCGCCGCACGCCGGCCGCGCGGACTCTGCGCGAGGCGCGCCCGGAGCTGCGCGCCAGGCTGGCGGGACTGCGGACCGATCCCTGGGTACGCGTTGCCGCGCTGCTGCCCGGCCGCGACGCCGGGATGACCGGCCGGGAGGCGGTGATCGCGCTGCGCCGGGTCACCGTCGGCACCATCACCGACCTCTGCCGCCGAGCCCTGCGAAGCCCGGCCGGCCCCGATCTGCGCGAGCTCTGGGACACCTCCGGCGACCGGCCCGTGCGCGATGCGCTCGCCGGCCTGCCGGACCGCCTCGCGCCGCTCGCCGAGGAGGCTCCGCTGCCCGGCCACCTGCGCCCGCTGGCCCGGGTCCCCGAGGTGACCGCTGCCCGCGCCGCCGACCTCGCCGGCCTGCGCGTCCGGGTCGCCCTGGGCCGGCTGATCCGCGACGCCGACCCGGACCTGGCGCACCACCTCGCCACCCGCCCGGCCCAGCCGATGCTGTGCGCGATGGCGCTGGCCGCCACGGCCATGCCTGGCGACCGCGTGGTCGTGGTGGCGCCGGGCACCACCGAGGTCCCCGGCTTCCCCACGACCGATCTCGCCGACGAACCGTGGCGCGCCGCCCGCGCGGCCGCCGCCGAGCTCGGTGGCGCCCCCGCCGAGGCCGACGGCCTGCGCATCCCGGCCGCGTGGATGCCCCGCGGCTGGCCGGCCCTGTGGGCGGCCGCCCAGCGAGGGATCAGGACAGGCTGACCAGCGCCTCGTGATCGTCCAGCGGCAGGTCCGTAGCGGCCACCGCGGTGATCCGCATCTCCGGCATGGTGAGCATCCCCGAGATCGTGGTCGCCAGCGCCGTGTCCGCGGCGTCGCGGCCGGTCGCGATGCGGATCAGGGTCTGCCGCGGCGCCAGGCGGGTCGCGTCCCACACCCGCCACACGCCGTCGAGGGCGGTCTCCACGACGAGGTGGAAGTCCATCGGGGACAGCCCGGGCGCGTAGACCGCGGTCACCCGCGCCGGGATGTTCAGCGCCCGGCACAGGGTCGCGGTCAGGTGCGCGAAGTCGCGGCACACCCCGGCGCCGGAGAGCAGCGTGTCGGCCGCGTCGGTGGTCGGCTCGCTGGCGCCCGCCTCGTACGCCAGATGGTCGTGCACCCACCGGGCGACCGCACGGACCGTGGCCGTCGCGTCCGGCGTACCCCCGAACTGCCTCGCCGCGAAGCCGGCGAGCCGGTCCGACGGGCAGTAGCGACTCGGCCGCAGCGCATCGACCCGGTCCAGCAGGGTGACCGGCGGTGGCGGCGGGAGGGCGGCGACCGTGGCGGCGTAGGACAGGGTGATCCGGCCCGGCGGCAACGCGAGGTGATGCTGGCGGCCGGGCAGCTCGGTGAACGCGTAGGAGACGTCCTCGGTGGCCGGGACGGCGGCGGCGATCCGCAGCACGACCTCCGCCGGCTCGGTCACGTCGAAGGTGAGCATGCTGCCGACCTGCGCCAAGTCCGTCACGCCGAACACGCTATCGGCGAGGGGGGCGCGCGGGAACGTCGGACAGGTTACGGTCTCGATCGTGGGTCGCACTGTGAAGCTGCTTCTGCTCGACACCCTCGGGGTGCCGCTCGGCGCGCTGCCGCCGTTCGACGTCGAGGTCCCCTGGTGGCCCGAGGTCGAGGAGGTGGTGTCCGGGGCGCGCAGCCGCTACGGCGTCGACCTCCAGGTGCTGCGGCTGCTCACTGCCGACGGCGACCCCATCCAAAAGTATAAAACCTTTAAGAACTTTCTTTTTTCTTGTAAAAAAAGAAACTAGATAAATCTCTCATATCTTTTATTCAATAATCGCATCAGATTGCAGTATAAATTTAACGATCACTCATCATGTTCATATTTATCAGAGCTCGTGCTATAATTATACTAATTTTATAA
>NZ_JBFAZH010000874.1:0-3351 GCF_040681735.1 Actinoplanes sp. NPDC051633
GCACCACCGGTTGCCGTCAGTCTCCCGCCGGGGCAGTCACGGCCTTCTGCGTCGCGGCCCAGGTGGCGAGCAGTTCGAGGCCGTCTCCGGAGGGTGTGCCCGGCTCGGCGGAGTAGGTCAGGACCGTCAGCGTCTCGTCGCCGGCCAGCTCGAGCGCTTCGAAGTCCAGGTCCAGCTCGCCGATGGCCGGGTGGCGGAACCGCTTGGTACCGTGGCGGTGCACGTAGACGTCCTGGGCAGCCCACCAGCCGCGGAACGACTCGCTGCGCATGGACAGCTCGCCGATCAGGTGCATCAGGTGCTGGTCATCCGGGTTCCGGGCGGCGGCGATGCGCAGCGCGGCAACCGCGGAGCGGGCCACTTGCGCCCACTCGGGGTAGAACGCCTGAGCATGCGGGTCGAGGAAGGTGAACCGCATCGAGTTCACCGGCATCACCGCGTTCGCCGCGAACATGGGCGCGTACAGGGCCATGCCCAAGGGGTTGGCGGCCAGGATGTCGAAGCGGTGGTTGCGCAGGAAGGCGGGCACCCCGGTCATCGAGTCGAGCACTCGGTGGATCGCCGGGCGGATCTCGGGTGCCTTGTCGCGGCGGGCGCGGGCGCGGGCCGGCCGAGGCCCGGCTGCGCGCGCGAGGTGGTGCAGGTGCGCGGTCTCCGTGTCGTCGAGGCGCAGCGCGCCGGCGATGGCTTCCAGGACGCTGTCGGACACGCCGTTGAGGTTGCCTCGCTCCAGGCGGGTGTAGTACTCGACGCTGACCCCGGCGAGGGCGGCGACCTCGCCCCGGCGCAGCCCGGCGACCCGGCGGCTGCCGTACGCGGGGATGCCGGCCTGCTCCGGGCTGACCTTCGCCCGGCGTGAGGTGAGGAACGCTCGTACCTCGTCACGATTGTCCATAAACCCAGGCTAGGCACCTTTCCCAGCGGGAGGGGGACCCTGTCGTTACCCCTTCCAGCAGGAACTCCCGGCAATCGGCGAACCGATGTTTGCTGGTATCAGGGTACGGAAGTCACCATCCGCCTGCTTGCCGGAACTGAAAGGAAACCATGCCCACCACTTCGCAGCTGACGCTCAACAACGGCGTCTCGCTCCCCGCGATCGGCTTCGGCGTCTTCCAGACCCCGCCGGACGAGACCCGCGACGCGGTCCAGGCCGCCCTGTCGGCCGGCTACCGGCACATCGACACCGCCGCCGCGTACGGCAACGAGCGCGAGGTCGGCGAGGCCATCGCCGAGTCCGGCGTCGACCGCTCCGAGGTCTTCATCGAAACCAAGATCTGGATCAGCGATTACGGGTACGACCAGACGCTGCACGGCTTCGACAAGAGTGCTCGCAAACTGGGCGTCGACCGGATCGACCTGCTCATCCTGCACCAGGCACTGCCGTCGGAGTTCGGCAAGACCCTCGACGCGTACCGCGCCCTGGAGAAGCTGCTGGCCGACGGCAAGGTCCGCGCGATCGGCGTGAGCAACTTCATGGTCGACCACCTCACCGACCTGCTGGACAAGGCGACGGTCGTGCCGGCGGTGAACCAGATCGAGGTGCACCCGTACTTCCAGCAACGCGAGGTGCAGGCCTTCGGTGCTCGGCACGGCATCCTGTCGCAGGCGTGGTCGCCGATCGGCGGCATCACGTTCTACCGCGACGGCGAGCACACCAGCACGCTGCAGGACCCGGTGATCGGGGAGATCGCCAAGGCGCACGGCAAGTCCCCGGCGCAGGTGATGCTGCGCTGGCACGTGCAGCAGGGCCGCTCGGCGATTCCGAAGTCGACGAAGCCGGCCCGGATCGCGGAGAACTTCGACGTGTTCGACTTCGAGCTGACCGGCGAGCAGCTCGCCGCGATCGATGCCCTGGACACCGGCAAGCGCGGCGGCCCCGAGCCGGAGGCCATCACCCTCGAGTCCTTCGGGCGCGAAATCCCCGAAGCCTGATCCACACACGGAGGAACTGCCATGCGCACCGCCAAGCTCGGTGAACTGACCGTCGCCCGGATCGGTCTCGGCGCGATGGGCATGTCGCACGGCTACAGCGGCGCCGGCAGCGACGACGCCGAGTCGATCCGCACCATCCACCGGGCGATCGACCTCGGCGTCACCCTGATCGACACCGCGGAGGTCTACGGCCCGTACGTCAACGAGGAGCTGGTCGGCAAGGCGCTCAAGGGCCGCCGTGACGACGTGGTGCTGGCCACCAAGTTCGGGCTGATCTCGCACACCGGCCGCGGTGCCGGACCGGACAGCAGCCCGGCGAGCATCCGCAGCGCGGTCGACGGCTCGCTCAAGCGACTCGGCACCGATCACATCGACCTGTACTACCAGCACCGCGTCGACCCGGACACGCCGATCGAGGACACCATGGGCGCGCTGGCGCAGCTCGTGCGGGACGGCAAGATCCGGTACGTCGGCCTGTCCGAGGCCTGGGTCGACACGATCCGTCGCGCGCACGCCGTGCACCCGGTGACCGCGCTGCAGTCGGAATACTCGCTGTGGACCCGCGACCAGGAGGAGATCCTGCCGGTGTTGCGCGAGCTCGGCATCGGCCTGGTCGCGTACTCCCCGCTCGGCCGGGGCTTTCTCACCGGCGCCCTGCGCAGCCCTGCCGACGTCGAGAAGCTGGACGACAGCGACTTCCGCAAGAACAACCCGCGCTTCACCGGCGAGAACTTCCAGCGCAACTTGCGCCTCGCCGACCAGGTGCAGGCGGTCGCCGATCAGGTCGGCGCCACCTCGGCCCAGGTGGCCCTGGCCTGGCTGCTCGCCAAGGGCGACGACGTCGTGCCCATCCCCGGCACCAAGCGGGTCAGCCGGGTGGAGGAGAACGCGGCTGCGGATGTGGTTACGCTCACGCCCGAGCAGATCGCGACCCTCACCGCGCTGCCCGTGGCCGAGGGCGGCCACCACACCGACGAGCAGATGCGGATGATCGAGCGCTGAGCCGTCCCCTCAGAACAGGTGGACCGCGCCGAACACCAGGCCGGCGGCCAGCGCGATCAGGATCAGCCCGATCAGCGCGTTGCAACGGCGATCGCGGGCCGGGCTCGCGTCCGGCGGCCGATCGAGCGTCAGGCCCACGGCGCCGCCCATCAGAGCCAGCGTCGCTGCCACTGCGATGAACATCGTCCGCCTCCTCTGGTGATGCGGCACTGACCAAAGCATGCCCAGAGAAGGTGAGTTCCGGATGCAGAATCGGTGAACTCCGGAAGTCGCGACGGCGGGGCGTCAGGGCAGCGCCAGGACGCAGAACTCGTGGCCCTCCGGGTCGGACAGGCACGTCCACGGGACGTCGCCCTGGCCGACGTCCAGGTCGGTCGCGCCGAGGGCGCGCAGCCGGGCCACCTCCGCCGCCTGGTC
>NZ_JBFAZH010000875.1:0-3350 GCF_040681735.1 Actinoplanes sp. NPDC051633
GCAACGAGTTCGAGCTGGCCGTCTCCTGCCTGTCGGAGGCCCGGAGCATCGCCGAGTCGCTCGGCGACGACGCCACCCGGGTGCGTACCCGGCTCGTCGACGCGGCGTGCGACCTCGCGCGGGGCGTGCCGATCGCCCGCGAGCGACTCGCCGGGACGATCGAGGAGGCGCTGGCGCACCAACTCGACGAGCTCGCGTCGACCGGTTACTCGAACATCAGCTATCTCGACGTCGAGCAACGCCGGCTGCGCGAGGCGGAGCGCGTACTCGAGGTCTCCCTGGTCTTCACCGCCGAGCGCGACATCCCCATCTGCAACCACTGGCAGACCGCGGTGCGGTCGCGGCTGCGACTCCTCGAGGGACGGTGGAGCGCCGCGGTCGAGGACGCCGAGGACGCGCTGGCCCGCAGCGGGATGCCGCTCGCCCTGCTGTGGCCACATCTGGTCGCCGGGCTGGTGCCGCTGCGCCGCGCGGGCCGGGTCGACGACCATCTCGAACGGGCGTGGGAGCTGGCCACGCGGCTGGACGAACCGCTGCGCAAGCTGCCCGTGCTCGCCGCGCTGGCCGAGCGCATGTGGCTGACCGGGACAGCGGACGACCGGGTCACGGGCGTCGCCGAGATGAGCGACTCCGCCGCGGTCGCGTGGGCGACCGGCGATCTGGCGGTCTGGCTGCGGCGGCTCGGGATCGAGACGGGCGTGTCCCCAGAAATCGTGGCCGAGCCCTATCGGCTGTCGCTGACCGGCCGGCATGCCGAGGCCGCCGCGTGGTGGGAGCGGGCGGGGGCGCCGTTCGACCAGGCCCTGGCCGAGACCGATGCGGAGGACCCACAGCTTCGGGTACGCGGCATCGAACGGCTGGACCTCCTCGGCGCCACCGCGGTCGCCGACCGGCTGCGGCATGAGTTGCGCCGGCAGGGCATCGCGCAGTTGCCGTCGCGGCCGCGCAACAGCACCCGGGCCAACCCCTCCGGCCTGACCAACCGGCAGCTCGACGTGGCCAAGCTGGTGGCCCGCGGCTACACCAACGCGCAGATCGCGGACCGCCTCTTCATCTCGGTGAAGACCGCTGACCACCACGTCTCCGCGGTGCTCACCAAGCTGGGCATGCCCAGCCGCCGCGAGGTGGTCGTGCAGTCCGACACCTTGGGTCTGGCTTAAGGTCCTATTTGGCTTCACGCCTGCCACACACGACTTACGGCATTCTCCGCGATCGATACTCATGATCGACGGGGAGGGGCCGTTCAGTGGCTCATGTCAAACGGTGGAGCTGGGGGCTGGGCATCGCCACGGCCACCGCGCTCACCGCCTTCGGGGTCGCGTCGTGGCAGGCCGATGCCGCGCCGAACCCCACACCGCGGCCCGGCGGCCAGGCAAGCGTGACCGATCCGCGGCCGGGTCCGGAGGCCGCGGCCGGCGTGGGTGACGACGCGCTCACCACCGACGAGGTGAAGAGGGCGCGCACCATCGCGCTGACGCCGGAGCTGGTCGCGTCGGCGAAGGACGTGACCGGCAAGGCTGGGCCGCAGTACCTGTCCGCGGAGATCCGCGAGGACGGCACCCGCACGGCCGAGGTCTACTTCTACGACTACGGCAAGAACAAGCTGATCAAGCAGGTCGTGGACCTGACGGCCGGCAAGGTGTCCAAGTCGTTCGCCGCGCAAGGACTGCAGATGCCCGCCTCCAGGCAGGAGGTGGACGCGGCTCTCGACCTGCTGCTGGCGGACAAGGCCGCCGCGGACCTGAAGGACGCCTACCAGAAGGCCACCGGCAAGGCGTTCGCGGGCAAGGACGGCCTGACCGTCACCGCACACGTCTTCACGGCGAAGGCCGCGGACACCGGCGTCAAGCAGTGCGGCAAGCACCGGTGCCTGCAGCTGATCGTGGAGACGCCGGACGGCCTCTTCATCGACGTCCACCAGATCATCGTCGACCTCTCCGGGCGCGCCGTCGCCCGGCTCAGCTGAGCGGGATCCCATGAGAATTCGTACCCTCGCAGCGCCCGCCGCGGCCCTGCTCCTCGGTCTCACCCTCGCGCCCGCGCCGGCCCAGGCAACACCGGTGCAGGCCACGCCGTTCAAGCCCGCGCCCTGCGCGACGGAGTCGACGGTCCACGAGACGCTGCCGAACGGCACGGTGTGGGACCTGTGCTGGCGGATGGACGAGCGCGCCGGGCTGGTGCTGGAGAAGATCTCCGTCGCGTACGCGAAACACCCGCAACCGGTGCAGGTGCTCAAGTCCATCCGGCTCGGCCAGCTCAACGTGCCCTACGACTCGGGTGACACCGAGTACAACGACCTGACCGACTACGGGTTCGGCGGCTGGGACCTCGAGACGCTCACCGGCGACGACTGCAAGGGCGGCTCGGCGCGGGTCGGGTCGGACGGCGGCGCGGAACCGCAGCGGCGCAAGGTGCTCTGCGTCAGCGCGGAGCCGTCCGGGCTGGCGTACCGGTTGCACGGGTACGACGACGAGCAGGAGAAGGTCTACTCCAAGCAGGGCCACGATCTGGTGCTGCGGTCGATCAGCAAGGTCGGCTGGTACGAGTACGTGACCGAGTTCCGCCTGGCCGACGACGGCACGATCTCGGCACGGCTGGGCGCCACCGGCGACCTCTCCCCCGGCGACTACGTCAACGCCGACCGGGGCTGGCCGATCGGCAAGGGCAACCGGGACTTCGCCGCGATGCACTACCACAGCGCGTTCTGGCGGGTCGACTTCAACATCGACGGCAAGGGCGGGGAGAGGGTCGAGCAGTTCGACACCAAGGTGGACGGTCGCGGCGAGATGGCCCCGAGGCTCACCACCACGCACAAGACGATCGGCACCGAGGGTACCTTCACCAAGGCGAACCGCCGCTGGTGGCGCGTGGTCAGCGGGTCGAGCCGGAACACCGATCAGCACCTGCGCTCGTACGAGCTGGTGACCGGCGCCGACGACCGGTACGAAGCGCATCCGGAGACCACCCCGGACGTCATCTTCACCCAGCACCACAAGTGTGAGATGTTCGCCACCGGCAACGCCGACCCGGAGTGCGCCGACCGCACGAGCATCCTGGACTTCGCCAAGGACAAGGAAGCGCTCAAGGATCCGATCATGTGGGTGCGGGTGGGTTTCCACCACGTGCCGCGCGACGAGGACCAGAGTCCGATGCCGCTGCACTGGCAGGGCTTCGACCTGGCGCCGCGGGACTTCACCGCGCAGAACCCGCTGACCCCGAAGGACCGGGCGGGCGTCAACGGCGAGCCGCAGTGGTGAGACACCGCCTCGGGGGCGGGGGGGGGGGCGGCGCCCCCCCCGCCCCCGGGGGGGGGGGGGGCCCCGCCCGGTGGCCCGGCCGAACGGGAGATC
>NZ_JBFAZH010000876.1:0-3350 GCF_040681735.1 Actinoplanes sp. NPDC051633
AAGTTTATGTTTTTGTTTAAGTAAACCACCGTAACTTAACATACGTTTTCTGTATAAACCTTGTTCTAAATCTTGAACAATTTCTGCGTCTTTTCTCCTGCTGGCGGCCGTCGGCGTCGGCGCGGTGGCCGGCGCGCTGCTGCTGCCACGGTTGCGGGCCCGGTGGTCGCTGAACCGGTTGCTGCTGATCGCGGGCATCGGCTTCGCGGGGGTCCTCACGGTGCTCGCGCTCAGCCGCTGGGAGGCGCTCATCCTGGTGGCGCTGCTGCCGGCCGGCGTCGCCTGGGTCATGGTGCTGTCCAGTGTGAACGCCGCGATGCAGTTGTTCCTGCCGAACTGGGTGCGTGCCCGCGGGCTGGCGGTCTACCAGATGGTCTTCGCCGGGGCGCAGGCGGCCGGTGCGCTGGCCTGGGGTGCGATCTCCGACCTCTGGGGCCTTGTCCCGGCGCATCTGACGGCGGCGGCGCTGATGTTGGCGGGCGTGGTGACGTTGCGCTGGTGGCCACTGCGGGACACGACCGGGCTCAACCGCGAGCCGGCCGTGTTCTGGCCCGAGCCGCACCTGGAGATCGAACCGGACGACCATGGCGGCCCGGTCCTGGTGCTGGCGAGCTATCCGGTGAGCGCCGAGCGTGAGGAGGCGTTCGTCGAGGCGATGGACGCGGTACGCCGCACCCGGCTGCGGACCGGCGCGGTGCGCTGGGGGCTGTTCCGCGACGGCGAGCGGCCGGACCGCTACGTCGAGGCCTACCTGGTGCCCAGCTGGGACGAGCACCTGCGGCAGCACTCGGGCCGGCTGACGGGCGCCGACCGGGCGGTGGAGGAGCGGGCCCAGGCGCTCGCCGACGGCCCGCCCGAGGTGAGCCACCTGCTCAACGCCCGCTGACCCGCCCGCTGAGCTGCCCGGTGACCCGTTACGCCTCCCCGAGGGGCCCGGTCGCCATCGGCCCGCCCACCAGCCGGTGCTCCGGCTCGCTGAGATCGGGTTCGCCGACGGCGGCGGCCCACGACTCGGCGTCGTCGCGCGGGGCGTACCCGATCGCCCGGCCACCGGCCGCCGACCACCATCGGCGGGTGTTGGCGGAGACGCCCCAGACGAGCCGCCAGCCGGTCGCGGTGAGAGATGCCTCGACCAGGCGGGCGGCGTCGTCCGGGGACAGCCACGCCGACAGGTCGCGCGGGCCGGTGGGCTCGTCCTTGCACGAGCCGATGCGCAGGCAGATCACGTGCAGGCCGTGCCGGTCGTGATAGAGCCGGCCGAGCGACTCCATCGCGGCCTTGCTCCAGCCGTAGTAGGAGTCGGGCCGCGGCGGCACGTCGTCCGGGAGGCCATCCGGCCCGGCGTCGGACCGCTCGTAGAGGCCGGCCGCGTGGTTGCTGGACGCCAGGATCACCCGCGGCACGCCGGTGCTGTGCGCTGCCTGCAGGACCCGTTCCGTGCCGCGCACGTTCACCGCCAGCACGTCCTCGAACGGGCCCTCGCTCGCGATGCCGCCGAGATGGACGACGGCGTCCACCCCGCGGGCGGCCCGCTCGACCGCCGCGGCGTCGGTGACGTCGAGCGCCGCGACGCCGTCGCCGGCCCGCACGTCGGTGAGCCGCAACTCGTGGCCGCGCAGCCGCTCGCGCAGCATCGCGCCGACCGCGCCCGACGCGCCGGTCATCAGGATGATCGCCATGTCCGAGGTCTTGCCCCGCCGCCCGGCGCCTCATGCGAGCCGGCTTATCGGTGGCGGAACGGGGTAGACGGCCGCCATGAAACGCGTACCCGATCAGGTCGTCGTCATCACCGGAGCCTCCAGCGGCATCGGCCGCGCGACCGCGCTGGCCTTCGCCGCCCGCGGCGCCAAGGTCGTCTGCGCGGCCCGCGGCAAGCAGGCCCTGGACACGCTGGTCGCCGAGATCCAGGCAGCCGGGGGTACGGCGACGGCCGTGCCCACCGACGTCGGCGACCCGGCCGCGGTGCGCGCCCTCGCGGAGGCGGCCGAGCAGCGGTACGGGCGCATCGACACCTGGGTGAACAACGCCGCCGTCGGCGTGTGGGGCCGCGTCGAGGACATCACCGACGCGGAGTTCGACAAGGTGATGCGGGTCAACTTCCTGGGCCAGGTGCACGGGGTGCACGCGGCGCTGCCGGCCTTGCGGCGGGCCGGCGGCGGCGCGCTCATCGGGGTCGCTTCGGTGGAGGGGATCCGGGCGGTTCCCATGCACGCGCCCTACACCGCCAGCAAGTTCGCGGTGCGCGCCTTCTACGACGCCCTGCGGATGGAGATGGCGCAGGAGGGTGCGCCGGTCGCCGTGACCACCGTGTCGCCGGCGTCGATCGACACGCCGTTCTTCGAGCACGCGCGCAGCAGGATGGGCGCGATGCCCAAGCCGCCACCGCCGGTCTACGCGCCGGAGGTCGTCGCCGAGACCATCGTGTACGCCGCCCGGCATCCGCGGCGCGAGATCCTCGTCGGCGGCGCCGGCGTCGGGTTCATGCTCAGCCAGCGGCTGGCCCCGGCGCTCACCGACGCGATGTTCTCGATCCGGCGGCTGGGCATCGGAGCGCAGCGCACCGACCGGCCGGACAACGGGGTGGACAATCTCGACGGTCCGGTCGACGAGCCCGGGCAGGTCCGCGGCAGCCACTCGGGGCGGGTGCTGCGGCACAGCGCGTACACCAGGCTGATCGGCCGGCGCGCGAGGCCGGGCGACGTCGCGACCAACGCCGTCCGCCGGCTCCGGCGGCGGCCGGGCCGCCTCGGCGCCGCGGCGGTGGCCCGCGCCGGCTGGGGATCCGTTCTGTTGCTCGCCCCGGAGATGGTGCTCCGGATCGCCGGACGCGCGCCCGCGACACCGGCCGCGGTCACCGTCGCGCGGGTGCTGGGCGCGCGGCAGGTGGCGCAGGCCGTGGTCACCGTCGCCCAGCCGTCGCGGCCGGTCGCGCTGGCCGGCGCCGCGGTCGATGCGATCCACGCGAGCACCGACGTGGGGCTTGCCGTCGCGTCCGGACGGTGGCGGCGGATCGCGCTCATCGACGCCGCGATCGCGTCGGTCCTCGCCGCATCGGGAAGCCTCGGCGCTTCCGGGGGTCGGGGCCGATGGCGCGGGTGAAGGGTGCGGCGACGGCCGCGTCGAGCCAGGCCACGAGCCCCGACGGCGTGCGGGTCCCGGCCGGCGAGGCGCACGCCTGGCTGCCCGGCACGAACCAGACCGTGTGCGGCCTGGCGCTCAGCCGGACCCGGCTGTTCCGCTTCCCGCACGTGCCGTTCGACTTCCGGGGCACCGACGTGCTGACCGCCGAGGACGAGATCGGCTTCATCTGCCCACGCTGCGTGGCTGCGACGACGCGCCGCGACGAGCGC
>NZ_JBFAZH010000877.1:0-3344 GCF_040681735.1 Actinoplanes sp. NPDC051633
ATCTGCGCCCAGTCCGACATCCTCGGCGGGACAGTATCAACCATCGGGCGGAGCATGGCCCGGGCGTCTGCCTCAGTGTCGATGTAGTGCATCACCTCCCGACCGTCGGCGCCATCCGCACGGCCTTTCACCTGCCATCCAATCCCGGTCCGGATCCGGCACCCGCTGTCCTGCGCCGACCGGCAGAGACGGTCACCTCCAGGCCGTGCAGCGCGATACCGAGCTACGGCCGGGTCAGGGTGTCCAGCATGCCGGTGATCTCCAGCACGCGGCTGACGATCGGCTGCACATTGATCAACCGGAAGGCGACACCGCTCTGGGAAGCCAGAAAATGGTTGCGCTCGAACGCCGCGATACCGGCCGAGTCGCAGAACGTCACATCCGCCATGTCAACGATCACGCTCACCGCGCCAGCCGCGGAGATGGCCGACGTCATGGCGGTGTCGAGCTGCGCGACGGTCGCAAAGTCGATCTCGCCGGCGGCCCATATCCGCGTCACTCCACCACCGCCGTCGACGGTGTTCACGATCATGATGACGCCGCCGTTCCTGCTCAGCACCTACCCCACGCCGCGTCAATGTACCCGTCTTCGAACCGGTCCGCCGTAACTTGACCCGAGGGCATACCCGCTCAATCTGGTAAACGTTGGCGATGATGGTCGGGTCGCCGGCTTCCGTCAACCTCGCGGGCGATCAGTGCAAGGCGCCTTGTCGGCAGCCAGTGAGTCATCGATCTGCCAGGCGTGGTGGAGCGGGCGAGGCGGCCGAGTTCGGGGCTACCGGTATCGCCGACACGGAACGCGGCGAGAACCTGGCCGGGGCGGGGCCGGTCCCGGGGTGGTGCCGGAGTACGCCCGGTTCAGGCAGATCTGATCCGCGCTCACACCGCGACCGAGCAGGTTCTGCCGGTTTCGTTTCGAGGTCTTGCTTGTCGGTGGAGCAGCGCGCGTACCGGATGGAGATACGGGCATGCCCGTATCGGTCAACGGTTCGGCGAGCCGGTGGCGCGGGGTCCGTTGACGGGTCGGCTTATCGGGACGCTCGACCGGCTCCGATGAGCGGGCTCACGAACGCACACGACTGTGTCGGGCACCTACCGAGCGAGGGTGACGACACGGGCCTGGGCCGCCTTCTACATGGGTCGGATGTCACCGGGTGAGGCGTAGCCGGCGGGTGACGACGTCGTGGCAGACGTCGTCGAGGGAACGTTCGGTGGCGTAAGCATGCGCACGTAGCCGGAGCAGCGCCTCGTGCGTGTCACTGCGTGTCTGCGCCATGACGAACCCGACGGCCTGGTGGACCTCGTCGCGATGCCCGTCACCGCTGCCCATCTCCCCTCTGAGCGACGCGGTGGCGAACAGCGCGTGCGCGGCGGCGTCGGCATACCTGCAGGCAGTTAGGGCTTGCTCGCGGCGCAACGGCCCGGGAGTCGTCCGGTACAGGTCGAGCACCCCCAGCGGAAGCGTGGCGACACCCACCGGCACCGCGAAGATCGCCGCCACGCCCAGCGCGCTGACTTCCGGCAGGTACGCCGGCCAGCGCAGCCGGTACGGGTGCTGCTGCAGGTCGGCCACCAGCACCGGCGTGGCGGTGGTGAACGCCTCCCAGCACGGGCCCTGGCCCAACAGGAACTGCAGATCCTCCATCGCAGCGATCACCACGTCGCTGGCATAGATGGTCTGGCGGGCATCCGGGCCGGTCATCATCGCCACCGCGGCGCCGTCGATATCCGCCAGCGCCGCCAGGCACGCCGCGACCACTTCAGCCACGGTGCTGCACTCATGGTCGTCAGCCACCGCGTCGTAGATACCATCCTGCCCGGTGAAGGTGCACACGCCGGACAAAGACGAATCGGTGTGCCCCACGGCAACCGCTCCTCGCGAAAGTGGTGCACTGATCCGCGGGATCTCCTGCGATGCGAGCAACGGGGTCTGGGTCAATCACGACGCATACCGTCGCGGACGGCCACCTCGACCCTACTCTTCGCTCAGCTGCCCACGTCCCGTCGGCTCGACGATCTCTCACGGGCACCAGCGTCCTCCGGTCCCTTCTGGCGATAGTGTCCAGCAGCGTCTCGATGTCGACCTCGGCGAGCTTGAGGGGCCGAGCTCGGCGAACGCCTCGTTCGGCTCCATTGGTTCGAAGTCCGTCATGAAACGTCTCTCAATAGACGCATCACCAGCCATCCGCCAGGGGGATGCTGATGCGCGGATCGCTGCACGAACTCCTGATCCGGAGTTGGGCATCCGCGCCGCTGACGCGTTGTGTGCCGTGCGGACTGATCGATCCGAGATCGCACAGAGCCACCTCAGCAATCGTTCCCCGGCCGGCTCAGCAGTCCGGCTCAGTAGACCGGCGAGTTCAGCTGCGTTGCGTTCGAAACGGCGGCGCCTCGCCTTCACAACCGCAGGTCACGCCGCCGGTAACCAGCCGCCGCGACAGCGGTCAGAACGACGGCTGTTCCCGTCATTGCAGCTGTCGCCGGCCAGTCGGCGCCCTGCAAGGGAACCGGCGCGAGGTGCGCGAACGGCGAGATGTCACGGATCCAGCCGGGTGCACCGATGCTCTCGGCGATCACCAGCAGCAGGAAACCGCCGGTCGCAGGCAGCCCGCCCACGACCCCTACGGTCCGTGGCGCCCAGCCGACGGCGAGAGCAGCCACGGCAAGGCTGAGAAGGATGATGGGCAGCGGATTCCAGGCGCCCTGCATGGCGGCGAGCAGGCTGAGCTCACCGCCGACCACGGCGAACCCGCACCAGGTGGCCAGCCCGGCGACCGTGACGAGAACGCCGGCGCCGGCCGCCGTCACCAGCAGTTCAGCCCCTAACGGGCGCAGCCTGCTGACCGGCTGCGCCGCCAGCATCGTCAACCGGCGATCGGTTTCCGCGGCGACGAACGCCCCCATCCGAACCGCGGTGAAGCCGCTGACGGGTAGGGCCAGGATGGCGAAGAGGGTGGCGGCGAACCCTTCGACCGCGCCGATGTCGGCGAAGCCGGCGTTGGCCGCCTCGTCGGCCAGGGCCGGATTGTCGGCCAGGAACTCGGTGACAGACACCGCCGTCAGACCGATGAGCAGGTAGTAGGCGCCGATCCCGGCGGCCCAGCCGGTCAGCGGCCGCAGCAGGCGCCGGACGGCGAACGTCTCCATACTGCCGAGCAGCCGTAGCCGTGGCCGCCGTCCCGTGCTCGCCGCCACCAGCCCGCCGCGGACGTCCCGCCGGTCGGCCGCCAGCACCGTGCCGGCGGCCACCAGCAGCGTCAGAGCAAGCAGAATCAGCAGCGGCAGGATCCGGTCCTGGTGGTACGGCCCGCTGAGCGCGAGCAGCCCGAACGGCGACGACCATC
>NZ_JBFAZH010000878.1:0-3341 GCF_040681735.1 Actinoplanes sp. NPDC051633
GGGAGTGGCTCGGCGGCGTAGGGGGCAATCCGGTCGTGGCACGATGGGCCGGTGATGCGGATCGTGCTTCGTCCCGCCGACCTGGCACGCGTGCGGTTCGAGCTGGATCCGGGGCCGATGGTCGACGCCGGCCTCGCCGCCCGCGCGCTGCAACGCCCTCCGGCCGCCACACTCGCCCACTGGCACGCCGCCACCCGGCCGGCACTCGGGGCCGGCGCCGGCCCGCTGCTGGCGCTTGCACCACCGACCGGCCCGACATGCGGGTTCGTCCAGCCGCTGTGCCGCGACCTCGAGGCGAGCCTGGACATGATCCAGCACGCGCCGGTACGCAGGATCCGGCCGGAAATCCAGGACCTGCTCCCCCCGCCCACCGGTTGGCTGCGGTCACTCGCGGACGGTGACCGCGACGCGCGAGCCGACCTGCGCGTGGCAGCCGCCCGGATGTACGCCGCCGGCGTCGCGCCCGTTGCCGCCCACCTAGCGACCGACCGCGAGGCGGACGTCGCCCGCCGCTCGGCCGCATTGGGCGCGTCCGGGCTCGGATCGGCCCTGCACGGCCTCCACCCGTCGGTCGAGCTGCGCGGACAGGAGCTGTTGGTACGCAGACCGTTCACGTTCACCCATCGCTCCGACGGGCTGGGCATCGTGCTCGTGCCATCACCCTTCCTCGTCGACGAGGTCCGCGTGGCGACCGAACCCGGCGAGCCGACGGTGATCTTCTATCCAACCGGCACGCCGCTGCCCAGCCGGGACGGTGCCGCGTCCGAGGACGCACTCGCGCGGCTGCTCGGCGGCACACGCGCGGCCGTGCTGCGCGCGATCGGCACCGGCTGCGGCACCGTGGAGCTGGCCCGGCGGGTGCGCTCCAGCCCCGCGTCCGCGTCGGAGCATGCCGCGGCGCTGCGTGCCGTCGGCCTCGTCGCGACGACGCGCACGGGTCGCGGCGTACGCCACTGGCTCACGCCGCTCGGCGCTCAACTGCTGCACCGCGCCGCACCCGCCGGCACGTCGGGATAGCCGAGAGGCTCAAACCCGCCACACCTCTGCCTCCGCCAGGAACGCCGACGACGATGGGCGTTCCGGGGTGCCCCCCAGCTGCACCTCGCCCGGCAGCGCGCGCCCGCCGATGGTGATCCGCGCGGTGTTCATCGGGGCCAGGACGAGGCTCAGCGAGTGCGCGGTGCCGCCCAGGTCGAAGTCGTCGGTGCTGAAGGTGCGTCGCTGCAGTACGCCCGTCATCCGCACCCGCACGTCCCGCGCCCGTGCGTCGAGCCCGGTGGCGAGGTCGAGCCCGACGTCGACGTTGGCCCGCTGTACCTCCGGTTCGGGCCACGGCACGCCGGCCACCTCGGGAAAGTTGCGCGTGAAGTGTTGCGACAGCCAGTATCCCAGGTCGCGGTCGGTGGTCATGACCCGAACGGTTCCGTCGTGCCAGAGCACGATGGCGCGGCCGGCGCCGTACTCGGACCATCGCACGACCCAAACCGACGCGTACGCGGTCAGCTCGTCGCCGGCGAACAGGCTGACACCGGGGTTGGCGCCCACGAGCAGCAACCGGCGGCCGGCGGGGTCGGTGGTCGCCGAAGCCGGCCCGGGCGCAACCACCGCCGCGGTCACTCCGGCCGCACCGGCCAGCAGCATCCGTCGTCGCATATTCGGTACCTCCAGGAACGGAAATGCCGATCGTCCGATGCGGACCGGCTCCGGCCGACACGGTGCCCGCTCCTGCGGGCGAAGCTCAATCATTTCGGCGTACACCGAAATGATCGATGAAGGCGACGACCGATTTCCGCCAGCACATCCGTACGGCGGCGGGGACGTTGCGCTAGATCCAGGACCCCTTGGACAGCCGACGGGTCACACTCACGGCGGCGCTGATCGTCAGATCATGCACAGCAGCCGGCCGACCAGGATGAACACGGCTCCCTCGAACCAGACGAGAGACACCAACGAGAGCACCGCCGGGACCGGCGCGACATAGCTGAGCACCCGGATCGGCTTGCTCATCCCGGGGATCCTGGACGCCAGGATCGCGAAAACGCCAAGTGCGAGCACGTGCGCCGTTCCGCCGGCGATGAAGTTCGCGGTACGCAGCACGGACACGACGTCCAGCGAGACACTCGATGCGATTGCCGCGAGCAGCCACAGGCAGACGCTCGCCAGCATCATCAGTGCGACAGCGGCCAGTCCCCACATCGTCGCCGTCGTGGGAGGCTTGCGGGTGTGCCGGGCGATCCTTCCCAGCCTCGTGACGAACACCGCCAGCGCGGACACGGACAGGAACTGGCCGATCCCGAGGCTGACCGCGGCCAGCCGGTTGTCGGCGAACCAGGCCCGCGTCTCAGCCAACGGCGCGTTCGGCAGCGGCAGGGCGGATGATGCCAGGGTGGGTGCGATGAAGTCGGCACTGAGATACAGCAGCACAAAGCAAACCGCACCCAGGATGAGCACTGGTCCGTTCCGAGTCCGGCGAGCTGCACCGCTCGTCTTTGCGGTTGTCGTGTTCGACGTCATGCCAGATCCTCTCCAGGGTTTCGGCCACGCGGCAGGCAAGGCCGTCCCGAAAGGCTCGCGCTTCGGCCCAGCCCGAACATCGGCCAGGTGGCCATCGCTGAGCTCAGGGCAGGCCACCCTCGCCAGCGGTGACGGCGTGAATGAATTCGGCCTCACCATCCCTTACCGTGGCGGACGAGCAAGTGTCAGTGGCACGTTGACGGAAGGGCCGACATGAGCGGTGACGATTCCCCCGCACCGCGCCTCGCCTGGACGTTCGGAGCAACGTTCCTGTGCCTCGTTCTCCCGGCAAGGCTGGCAACTGCCGCGTACCCGGGGGGACGGGCCGGCATGGCCCTGGCCGCTGCGCTGTTCGTGCTTCCCCTGCTGTACACCGTCCCGCGTGGGCGAGACATCTGGGACCGCCATCGAGGCTTGTTGCTGTCCTGTCAGGCGATTCTGACCTTTCTGCCGTTCGGCCTCCTCGGGCAGACCTGGGCGGCGGTGTTCTCCGGGCTCCTCGGCGGTCTGCTGCTGTTGACCGTGCGCCCCCCGATGTCCTGGGTCGCCTTCGGTGGCGCCGTGGCGCTGGAACTACTTCTGCGTACGCTCCTGCCGTTCCCTGGGCAAACCTTTGTCTCCACCGCATGGACCGTCATAGTCGCGGTCAACACGGCCGTCACGTTGTTCGGTCTGGTCCGACTGGCCGACCTCATCGCCAACCTGGGCGCGACGCGGACCGAACTCGCCACGCTTGCTGTGAGCCGACAGCGGTCCCGGTCGGCCGACCGCCTGAGGGAGGCTTTGGAATTTGTTTCTATTTTTTTAGTAAAACAATGCAACACCTA
>NZ_JBFAZH010000879.1:0-3335 GCF_040681735.1 Actinoplanes sp. NPDC051633
TCGGCGCTATGTTTTTGTCATGCGCGCCGGCCGGCTGATCTCCCTCCTGCTGCTCCTGCAGAACCGGGGGCGGATGACCGCGCAGGCACTGGCCGACGAGCTCGAGGTCTCGGTGCGCACGGTCTATCGCGACGTCGAGTCGCTGGGCGCCTCCGGGGTGCCGATCTTCGCCGATCGAGGACCGGCCGGCGGCTACCAACTTCTGGACGGCTATCGGACGCGGCTGACCGGGCTCACCGGGGAGGAGGCCGGCACGCTGTTCCTGGCCGGGATGCCCGGGCCGGCGGCCGAGCTCGGGCTCGGGTCGGTGCTGGCCGCCGCGGAGCTCAAGCTGCGTGCGGCCCTGCCGGGTGAGCTCGGCGACCGTGCTGATCGCGTACGCGATCGATTCCATCTCGACGCACCCGGCTGGTTCCGGGCCGACGAGCCCGTCCCCCACCTGGCCGTGCTGGCCGGTGCGGTCTGGGAGGGCCGGCGGTTGTCCGTGCGCTACCGCCGGTGGAAGGCGCCGCGCGAGGTCAGCCGGACGCTGTCCCCGCTCGGCGTGGTGCTGAAGGCGGGGCGGTGGTATCTGGTGGCGTCCGGCCCGGCCGGGCGGATCACGGCGTATCGGGTGGCGAGCGTGCTCGAGGCGGCGGTGCTCGACGAGCCGGCCGAGCGGCCCGACGGTTTCGACCTGGCGGCGTTCTGGCGGGAGTGGACGGAACGCTACGAGAACAGCGTCTACACCTCGAGCGCCACGGTCCGGATGACCACCCGGGCCCTGGAGTTCACGGCGTTCGTCTTCCCGCCGGAGATGTCGCGGGTCGCGCGGGCGGAGGCCTCCGCGCCCGACGCGACCGGCTGGGCGACGACCCGGGTGCCCATCGAGTCGATCAAGCACGGCCATACCGAACTGCTCAAACTGGGCGCCGACGCCGAGGTTCTCGCGCCGCCGGAGCTGCGGGAGATGTTGGCCGAGACCACCCGCGGGCTGGCCGCGCTCTACCTGAAGGAGACAACATCATGACGATTCCCGACGACATGCTGGCCCACAACGCAAAGCTGATCGAGCAGTTCCGGGCGGACGGCGGCAAGTCCATGGGCGACCGCCCGCTGTTGCTGCTCACCACCGTCGGGCGGCGCACCGGCAAGCGGCACACCAGCCCGATGATGTACGTGACCGACGGGGACCGGTATCTGGTGATCGCATCCAACAACGGCGCCACCGAGGACCCGCTGTGGTACCGGAACCTGCTCGCCGACCCACAGGTGACGGTGGAGTTGCCGGGTCAGGAGTTCCGCGCCGAGGCGGCGCCACTGGAGGGCGACGACTACGACCGGTCATGGGCGGAGATCAAGAACCGTTATCCGTTCTTCACCGAACACGAGCAGCGGGCCGGCCGGAAGATCCCGGTCGTCGCGCTGACGAAAGCGAACTAGCCGTCGACCGTCCCCGCGCCGACACCGCCCGTGTCGTCCGGACCGGGCGGCGCGGGCGGGGTGTCGTCGCCCGGCTCGCCGCCGTCGTCATCCCCGGGGCCGGGCTGGTCGTCGCCCGGCTCGGTGGTCTCGTCGTCGGACGGCTGGGTGGTCTGCTCCTCCGTCGGTGACGGATCGGCCGACTGCTCCGGCTCCGGCGAGTCGTCGTCCCGGCCGCGGCTCTGCGACGGCTCGGCCGACGGCGCATCGGTCGAGGGCAAGTACCTGGCTTTGCGTTTCGGCTCCGGGACGACCGCGGGCTCGGCAGGCTCCGCGCCCGCGCCCTCGCCGCCCGGCGGCTTCGCCGTGTCCACCTTCTGCTCGCTCTGCACCACCGGCTGCCTCTGCGGCGGCACCGCCACATCGCCGATCTGCGCGCCCAGCCAGAGCGCCGGCCCGAGCCCGATGGCGACGAGCGCCCCGAAGAGCGCCACAGGTCCCCGCTCCATCAGCGCTCCTCCCCCCTTGTGGTAGCGATGATCGCCGCTGCGGCTGGCCCTCTTCTACCCATTTACGGCGAAGGTAAAGCAGGCGCAACACGTTGCCATTGTGACGCAAAGTGAAACTCGCGTTACGCGATCGTCGGAGTTGTGACCGTCCACCTGAGTTCACGGTCCGAACGGCCGAGAAGTTCAGATGGATCTGGTCAGCGGGTCCGCGCGAGGAAGGCGACGGCGTTGTCGAGGGCGGCCCAGCCGCCGGGCAACTCGTCGGAGTCGAGCGCGGCGCGCACGCTCAGGGTGCCGCCGTCACGCAGGCGAAGATCCCAGGCCTTCGGGGTACGCCGCGTCTGGGTCGCGTCGGAGACCTCGGCGTACGCGACGAAGCGCGTGCCCGGTGTCTCGTCGGCGGTGGCCGCGACCCGGGCCAGCCGGCGCTTCGCGGAGCCGTTCTGCGATCGGGGCAGGCCGGGCACCAGCAGCAGGCCGGTGTCGACGATCAGCATGTCGGTCCGGGAGCCGTCGACCACCAGATTGACCACCCCGCCGACCACCTCGGCCCGGGCCGCGGCGGCGCCCCGGTCACCGGCCGCGGCGGTGGGGTCGATGCCGAGTGCGGCGAGCCGGTCGCGGGCCGCACCCACGGTTCGCGGGTCGGCGACTTTCGCGGCGATGGCGCCGAGGTCGAGGTGGCTGCCGTCGCGGGCCACCAGTTCAGCGGTGCCGGTCCAGCTGTGCCGCCAGCGGGCGGCGTCGCTGCGCAGAGCGGCCAGGGCGAGCAGCAGGGTGATCAGCTCGGCGATGCGAGCCTCGGTCTCCTCCGCCGGCATCTCCGGGAAGACGGTGCCGGCCACCTCGCGAAGCTTGCCCTCGGCGGCCAGGTCGAGCACGTCGCCGGCGTTGGCGACGGGGGTGCCCGCGGCGCGGGTGAGGGTGCCGAGCGCGGCGTCCGCCTCCCGCTCCATCTCGGCGGCGCGCGCCGCGCCGAAGAACGCGTCCCAGCCGACCACGGTCCGCCCCCGCGTGGGGAACGCGACGGCCTGCAGGGCGCGGCCGAGCCCGGGCAGGTCGGGCACCAGCACAACGCCGGGCCCGAGCACAGCCGCGGGCGCCGCTTGCCCTCCGGCGATGCCGTTGACCAGCGCCGCCTGTCCCCCGCCGGAGCCGTTGACCGACGCCGCCTGCACCCCGCCCGAGGCGGCGAGCCCGCGATCCGGTCCGCTCGAGCCCGGCGCTGCTCCTGCGTCGACGCCCGCAACGGTCGAGGTACCAACCGCCGAGGCAGGTCCAACGCCGGCGACCGCCGTCTCCGCGCCCATCCCGGCCGCCGCGGGCACGGCACCGGCGACCGCCGGCTCCGGATCGATCCCGGCCACGGCAGGTCGGGCATCCGCGGGAGGCGCCTCCGAACCGATTCCTGCCGTCGCGGGCTCG
>NZ_JBFAZH010000880.1:0-3333 GCF_040681735.1 Actinoplanes sp. NPDC051633
GTTCAGAGTATTAGAGTCGCGAGGACGTCCTGACCGGTTGTGACCTTGCCGTGGATCGGGTAGAGCGCCTGGTCCTTGGGGGAGTAGTCCTTGAGGAACACCAGGAACTGGCTGCCGTTGTTGCCGGGCGGGTCGCTGATCAGCGCGACCGTACCCGCCGGGTAGGCCGGTGCGGCCGGCGGCGGCGCTGCGGACGCGCTCGGGCCGGGCGTCGGCAGCGCCGGCACGTCCTCGTTGTAGAACGTGTACGTCGGCCCGCCGCGGCCGGTGCCGCTCGGGTCGCCGCAGCGCAGCGCGCCGAAGGCGGTGATCTCGTGGCACTCGGTGTTGTCGTAGAACTTCTTGCCGGCCAGGTAGGACATGCTCTCGCCGCCGCACGGCGCGGTGCCCAGGTTGAGGCTCGCCGCGATCGTTCCCTGACTGGTGACGACCTTCATCTCCCGGGTGCCGCTGGTGGCGATGCCGTCGGTCGGCGGCGTGCCGACATCCTTCAGCTCCGGAGTGGTGGAGGTGCTCTGTGGCGTCCAGGCGCAGATGTCGTCGGCGGCCGGATCGGCCGGCGGGTCCCTGTCGAACGCGCCACCCAGCCAGGCCACGCCACCCGCGATCACCAGAACCGCCAGGACGGCGCCGACGCCGGCCCGGATCCGGCGCGTACGACGCTCCTTGACCGCCCGCCGCGCCTTCTGCCGTTCGAGCTTCTCCCGCGCGAGCTTGCGCTGGCGGTCCCTGCTGGATGCCACTTCTGTGCGTTCCTTCCCCGACCGTCGTGGCCCGAGCCGCCACGCCGCAAGAGTGTACGGGTACGTCCTGAGAAAGTGGTGTGCGCCCGCCCCCGCTAGGCTCATAGCATTCGAATTGTCACCAACGACCTGGAGAGGGGCGCCGCGAGTGCTGGTCACCGGCTTCCCGGCGGAGGCGTTCGGCACCAACTGCTACGTCGTGGCCTCCGCGCCCGGCGAGCAGTGCCTGATCGTCGACCCGGGCATCGGCGTGCTCGACACGCTCGCCGAGGTGCTCGCCGAGCACCGGTTGCACCCGGCCGCCGTCCTGCTCACCCACGGCCACCTCGACCACACGTTCTCCGTCGCCCCGGTGTGCGGCGCGCGCGGCATCACCGCGTACATCCACCCCGGTGATCTCGAGATGCTCGCCGATCCGGAAAAGGGACTGAGCATGAGCCTCGAGGCGATGTTCGGCGGCCGGATCGCGTATGCGGTGCCCGAGGACGTCGCCGAGCTGACCGACGGCGCCACGCTGAGCCTGGCCGGGCTCGAGGTGACCGTCGACCACGCGCCCGGCCATACCGGCGGGTCGGTGCTGTTCCGCCTGCCGGGGGCGGGCTCGGCGTGGGAGGCCGAGCAGCTCTGCCTTTCCGGCGACGTGCTCTTCGCGGGCTCGATCGGACGCACCGACCTGCCGGGTGGCAGCACCGACACGATGCTGGCCAGCCTGCGGGACAAGATCCTGCCGCTGGCCGACGACACCGTCGTCCTGCCCGGCCACGGTCCCGAGACCACCATCGGCCGTGAGCGCGCGTCCAACCCGTTCCTGCTGGAGCTGGTTGACCGGAGCGCTCGGTAATCAACGGAGATCCACGTGCCCATTTCCGGCTTCCCTGAGTGGCTGCCGCCCCAGCGGATGATCGAGCAGTACGTCCTGGACCGAATCAGGAACACCTTCGAGCTGTACGGCTTCGCGCCGCTGGAGACGCGGGCCGTCGAGCCGCTCGACACGTTGCTCAGCAAGGGTGAGACGTCGAAGGAGGTGTACCTCCTGCGCCGCCTGCAGGAGGATCCGAATGCCGCCGACGACCTGTCGCTCGGGCTGCACTTCGACCTGACCGTGCCGTTCGCCCGCTTCGTGGTGGAGAACGCCGGCAAGCTCAACTTCCCGTTCCGCCGCTACCAGATCCAGAAGGTGTGGCGGGGTGAGCGCCCGCAGGAGGGCCGGTACCGCGAGTTCCTGCAGGCCGACATCGACGTGGTGGACCGCGACACGCTGCCGTTCCACTACGACACCGAGATGCCGCTGGTGATCGGCGACGCGTTCCGGTCGCTGCCGCTCCCGCCGGCCGTGATCCAGGTCAACAACCGCAAGGTGTGCGAGGGGTTCTATCGCGGGCTGGGGCTCGAGGACACCGACCAGGTCCTGCGTACCGTGGACAAGCTGGACAAGATCGGCCCGGACAAGGTCACCGCGCAGCTCGTGGAGACGGCCGGTGCGACGGCGGCGCAGGCCGCCGCCTGCCTCGACCTGGCGGCCATCGCGGCCGAGGACGGCTCGTTCGTGGACTCGGTGCGCAAGCTCGGCGTCGAGAACGACCTGCTCGACGAGGGCCTCGGCGAGTTGCTGCAGGTCGTCGAGGCCGCCGGGCGGCACTCGCCCGGGTTGGTGCGCGCCGAGCTGAAGATCGCGCGCGGCCTGGACTACTACACCGGCACCGTCTACGAGACCCAGCTTCGCGGGTACGAGCGCTTCGGCTCGATCTGCTCGGGCGGCCGGTACGACAACCTGGCGTCGTCGGGCGCCGAGCGCTTCCCGGGCGTCGGCATCTCGATCGGCGTGTCCCGGCTGCTCGGCCTGCTCTTCGGCCACGACGCGCTGGGCGTCTCCCGCAAGGTGCCGACGTGCGTGCTGGTCGCGTTGCCGCAGGAGGATCAGCGGGCCGAGTGCGACCGGATCGCCGGCGCGTTGCGCAGCCGCGGGATCAACACCGAGGTGGCGCCGACGGCTGCGAAGTTCGGCAAGCAGATCCGCTTCGCCGAGCGGCGCGGCATCCCGTTCGTGTGGTTCCCCGGTGAGCCGGACACGGTCAAGGACATCCGATCCGGCGAGCAGATCGAGGCCGACGCGAGCTCATGGGAACCGCCGGCCGCGGACCGCGTACCCGTGATCTCAGGGGTTGAAGATCAGGCAGGTTGACGTGGCGTGGGCCAGCAGCCGGCCCTGGGCGTCGGTCAGCCGTGACTCGGCCAGGGCGGTGCGCCGGCCCCGCTGCAGCACCTCGCCACGGCAGGTCAGCCGCCCGGAGTCCATGGTGACCGGCCGCAGGAACTTCACGTTGAGGTCCAGCGAGGTGTAGCCCACGCCGGCCGGCAGCGTCGTGTGCACCGAGCACGCGGCGGCCGTGTCCAGCAGTGTGGCGATCACGCCGCCGTGCACCGTGCCGAGCGGGTTGTAGTGGAACTCCTGCGGGTCGAGCAGGACGGTGACACTGCCCTCCTCCGCCTCGATCCCGGCGGCGCCGCTCAAGGGGATTATCTGAGGCGGGGGGGGGGCGGCCCGGGGGCTAGACGGGCACACCCACACGCCCGGCGGGGGGGGGGGGCA
>NZ_JBFAZH010000881.1:0-3332 GCF_040681735.1 Actinoplanes sp. NPDC051633
CACTTACAGTCAGGGAGAACGCCACCGGCCTCGCGAGCGCCAACTCGCGAGGCCGGTTCCCAGCACGAGTGCCGGGTCTGGTTGCGCTGACTGGATCTTACTCACTTCGGCATCCGGCGGAAACCCGGCCTGCCCGAAAGAGGGAGTCACTCCGCTGAGGAGCGGCGTCGGCGCGGTCGACCGACCGCGCGGCCCCCTGTGCAGGAGTGACGATGCCAGTCGAAACCTTCACCGGTCCCTATCTGACGTTGGGAGGACTCGCGCGATACCTGAACGCATCACCGTCCGAGCGAAGGCCGGTACTCGCCAAACTCAAGAAGGATCGGCTCAAGCCGGGTCGAAAGTTCGATCCGCACGCGAAGTTCTACACGGCCATCCGGAACGACCTGATAGCCGGCGACTCCTTCGCTCATGTGCGGCAGGTCCACCTGGAAGCGCCGCAACATCACGCGCCGTCCTACATTGCTCTCGCGGCCGGGTGGGAGAAGTACCTCTGCGAGCACCCGGCATCGTCGCGCCAGCGGCTGGCCAGGGTCCGTAATGCTCGCGTCGAGCGACAGGGACTGATCGTCAACGTGAACCCCCGTTTCGGGATTGCCTGGAGTCACAAGCATGTCGACGTCGTCAGTCTTTGGCTGGATCAGCAACCACTCTCCGAACACGCGGGCTTGACCATTGCAGCCCTGATGCAGTCAAAGATGCGCTCGCTCTGCTTGGGCGGCACATCGACCGTCGTGGACGTCCGGAGGTCCTGCGCGTTTGAGGCCCACGACGATCAGGACCTGCTGTGCGCGTTCGATTCCGAGGCCGCGACTGTGGTCGATCTGTGGGATACCGATCCGGCGGCTGCTTGAGGACCTTGTCCGGGAAGAGCCGCACGTCGTACGGCTCTTCCCGGTCGGTCAGCGGGCGGCGCCCGCGCGGCGCTTCGTCCAGACGTCGAAGGCCACCGCGATCAGCAGTACCGCTCCCTTGACGTACATGACCTGCTCCGACTCGGCGCCGATCAGGCTCATGCCGTTGTTGATCACGCCCATGATCAGGCCGCCGGTGATGGCGCCGATCACCTTGCCCACGCCGCCCTGCACCGCCGCGCCGCCGATGAAGGCCGCCGCGATCGCGTCCAGCTCGAACTGGTCACCGGCGGTCGGGTTGGCCTGGTTGAGCCGGCCCGCGAAGATGATGCCGGCCAGCGCGGACAGCACACCCATGTTCACGAAGATCCAGAACACCACCGACTTGACCTTCACGCCGGACAGCGTCGCGGCCTGCAGGTTGCCGCCCACGGCGTAGATCTGCCGGCCGAAGACCGCCCGGTTGGTGAGCACCGAGTAGCCGATCACCAGCGCGGCGAGCAGCACCAGCACCCAGGGCAGGTTCTTGAACCGGGCGAGCTGCACGATCACGAACATCACGACCAGCGCGGCGAACGCGATCTTCAGCACGAACAGCGGCATCGCGTCGACCTGCTGGTCGTACCGCAGCCGCGCCGCCCGGGCCCGCCACTGGGTCATGAAGATCGCACCGACCCCGACCAGCCCGACCAGCAGGCTCAGCAGGTCGGCGCCGCCGAGCATGCCGAGGCCGATGTTGCCCAGGTAGCCCTCGGTGAAGCCGTTCGCCAGCGTGCGGACCTCGTCCGGGAATGGGCCGATGCCGCGGTTGCCGAGCACGCTGTATGTGGTGGCGCGGAACAGCAGCATTCCGGCCAGTGTGACGATGAACGCCGGGATGCCGAAATAGGCCACCCAATAGCCCTGCCACGCGCCGATCAGCCCGCCCGCGAGCAGCGTGAGGAGCAGCGCGAGGGGCCACGGCAGATCCAGGTTGACCATCAGCACCGCGGCGAACGCTCCGCTGGCCGCGACGATCGAGCCCACCGACAGGTCGATGTGCCCGGCGATGATCACCAGGATCATCCCGATCGCCAGGATCAGGATGTACGAGTTCTGCACGATGATGTTGCTGATGTTCTGCGGCGCCAGCAGGTCGCCGCCGGTGAGCACCGTGAACAGGACCACGATCAGCGCGAAGGCGATGTAGATGCCGCTCTGCCGCAGGTTCAGGTTGAGCGAGAAGCGGCGCGGCCCGTCGGACCCGCCGGTCGGCGCCGGGTCCATCGCGAGGTCGGCGTTGGTCGGTGCGACGCTGGTCATCGCGGCTGCCCTGCGGTCATGAGCGTCATGAGGCCCTCCTGTGTGGCGTCCGACCGGGGAACCTCACCGGTGATCCGGCCGGCCGACAACGTGTAGATCCGGTCGCACAGCCCGAGCAGCTCGGGCAGCTCCGACGAGATGAGCAGCACCGCTTTGCCCTCGTCGGCGAGCCGGTTGATGATCGTATAGATCTCGAACTTGGCGCCGACGTCGATCCCGCGGGTCGGCTCGTCGAGGATCAGCACGTCCGGGTTCGTGAAGATCCACTTGGACAGCACGACCTTCTGCTGATTGCCGCCGGAGAGCTTGCCGGTGATGCTCGCGACGCTGGGCGCCTTGATGTTCATCGACCGGCGGTACTCCTCGGCGACCTTGTACTCCTCGTTCTCGTCGACCCAGCCGCTGCGGGCCAGCTTGCGCAGGCCCGCGGCGGAGACGTTGCGCTTGATGTCCTCGATCAGGTTGAGGCCGTAGCGCTTGCGGTCCTCCGTGGCGTACGCGATGCCGTGCCTGATCGCGTCCTGCACCGAGCGCAGGTGGATCTCCTTGCCGTCCTTGATGATCCGCCCGGAGATCCCGGTCCCGTACGCCCGCCCGAACACGCTCATCGCGAGCTCGGTGCGGCCGGCGCCCATCAGCCCGGCCAGCCCCACGATCTCCCCCCGGCGCAGCGAGAGGTTCGCGTTGCGGACCAGGACCCGGCCGTGCTGGGTGGGGCTGTGCACGGTCCAGTCCTCGATCCGCAGCACCTCGTCGCCGATCTTGGGCTCGTGGGGCGGGAACCGGTGGTCGAGGTCGCGGCCCACCATGCCGGAGATGATCCGGTCCTCGGTGACCGAGTCCGCGGCCATGTCGAGCGTGCTGATGGTGCGGCCGTCGCGCAGGATGGTGACCCGGTCCGCGATGGCGAGCACCTCGTTCAGCTTGTGCGAGATGATCACGCAGGTGATCCCCTCGTCGCGCAGCCCGCGGATGAGGTCGAGCAGGTGCGCCGAGTCCTCGTCGTTGAGCGCCGCGGTGGGCTCGTCGAGGATCAGCAGCTTGACCTCTTTGGACAGCGCCTTGGCGATCTCCACCAGCTGCTGCTTGCCGACGCCGAGGTCGATGACGGGCGTGACCGGACTGTCCGACAGCCCCTCGGGGCGGAGCAGCTGCCCCGCGGCGCGGTTCGTGGCG
>NZ_JBFAZH010000882.1:0-3331 GCF_040681735.1 Actinoplanes sp. NPDC051633
CACCCTGCCACGGCCGGAACGGGTAGCTGAGGGTGAACATGTCCGAGTCCGAGCGGACGCCCGGGTACCGGAACAGGTCCCAGGTGCCGCCGATCGTGTCCCGGGCCTCGAGGATCACGTAGCTGCGGCCGGGATGTTCCTGCTGCAACCGGTAGGCGGCGCCGATGCCCGACAACCCCGCTCCGACGATCAGCACGTTCACGTGATCGGTCATACCGACAGCTTCCGCCTCCGGGCGTACCCAAAACTTGTCTTTGCGCGACATCCGTTTATCCTTGCGCGACATGCAGGCGATGGTCCGGGCCGCGGCGCTGCGCGGCCTTCCCGCGCTCGTCTCCACGCTGGGCGGCGACGGGACCGCGCTGCTCGCCCGCTTCGGGATCGACGCGGCCGCCCTGGACAGCGACGACGCGGTGATCGGGTCGGCGGACACCGCGCGGGTGCTGGAGACCGCGGCCTCGGAGCTGGGCTGCGGCGACCTCGGGCTGCGGCTGGCCGGTCAGCAGAGCGCCTCGGTGCTCGGGCCGCTGGCGCTCGCGATCGAGAGCTCCGCGACGCTGGGGGAGGCCCTCGACTGCACCCGGCGGTTCCTCTTCGTGCACAGTCCCGCGATCAGCGTGGACCAGGTCGAGGACCCGTCCGGCCGGCCCGGCGTGATCGGCATCCGGTATGCGGGGACCGCCGCCGAGCCGCTGCCGCCGCAGGCCACCGACCTCGGGCTCGGGCTGCTGCACCGGATCACGCTGCTGCTGGCCGGCGGCGCGTACGGGCTGCGGTCGGTGCACCTGCCGCACGGCATGCTGGCGCCGGTGAGCGCGTACACCGGGTTCTTCGGCGCGGACGTCCGCTTCCACCAGCCGGCGGCGATCCTGCGGGTGCCGGCCACGCTGGCGCAGTCCCCGGTGCCCGGCGGCGGCAACGAGGTGCTGCGGCAGATGGCGCTGGACTATCTGAGCAGCCACTTCCCGGCGCCGGGGCCGGCCGTCGCCGACCGGGTGCGCAAGCTGCTCAGCCAGTCGCTCGGCTCGGCGCCGGTGGACCTGGCGTCGATCGCCCGGCACACCCGGACCCACCCGCGCACGCTGCAGCGGCAGCTCGCCGCCGAGGGCGCCGCCTTCGAGGAACTGCTCGACGACGTACGGCGGGCCGCCGCGCACCGGCTCATCACCCAGACCGACGTGCCGCTGACCCAGATCACGGCGATGGTGGGGCTGGCGGAGCAGTCGGCGCTGAGCCGCGCGTCGCGGCGCTGGTTCGGCGTCAGCCCCCGCGAGCTCCGCCGATCCGGTATATAGGTGCGATGAACGCAGATCTGAACCTGCTCCGGCAGGCGGTCGGCCTGGCCACGGAGAACGCGGCGGCCGGGCAGCTGCCGTTCGGCGCGCTGGTCGTCCGCGACGGCGAGATCCTCGGCACGGGGGTGAACACCGCGCTGCGCGATTGCGACCCGAGCGCCCACGCCGAGGTCGAGGCGGTCCGCAACGTCTGCCGCGACCGTAAGACGCTCGATCTGACCGGCGCCGAGATCTACTCCAGCTGCGAGCCCTGCCCGATGTGCCGCTCGGTGGCCACCACGGCCGGCATCGCGGTGATCTGGTTCGCCGCGCTCGGCGCCGACCTGCCCGACCTGGCCTACCCGGTGCAGCCGCCCGCCACCTTCGCCGCCCGGCACGTGCGGCTCGACGGCTCGGGTGAGCCCTTCCAGCGCTACCTCGGCCGATGACGAAACTCGGCCTGAACATCCCGAACTTCGGCCCCACGGCGTCGCCGGGGGAGATGCGTGACTGGGTACGCTTCGCCGCCGACCACGGCTTCACGCTCGCCATGATGTCCGACCACGTGGCGGTCACCCCCGATGTGGCGGCGCTCTACCCGCCGCCGTTCTACGACCCGTTCACCACGCTCGCCTGGATGGCCGGGTACGCCCCGGACGGCCTGGAGCTGGGCACCACGGTGATCATCCTGCCGTACCGGCATCCGCTGCTCACCGCGTCGATGACGGCCGCGCTGCACGACTTCACGGATGGGCGGTTCGTGCTCGGCGTGGCGGCCGGGTGGGCCGAGGACGAGTTCACCGCGCTCGGGCTGGACTATGCGGCACGCGGGCGGATGTCGGAGGAGTATCTGGCCGCGATCCGGGCCGCGCTGCGCCAGGAGACGACCTCGGTGTCGGGGGAGTTCGTCGACTATGCCGACGTGGCGACCGGGCCGGTCCGTCGTACCCCGATCTGGGTCGGCGGCACCGCACCCGCCGTGCTCCGCCGCGCCGTCCGCCTCGGCGACGCCTGGCACCCGAACAACGCGCCGCTGGACTGGCTGCGCGACGTCGGCGTGCCGGCCACCGAGGGGGTCGCCTTCTGCCCGCGGATGCGTGCCCGCGTCGGTCCGCGGAGCACCCCGGGCACGGGCACGATCGACGAGGTCGCGGCGGACTTCCGGCAGCTCATCGAGATGGGCGCGGAGTACGTCGTGCTGGACACCAACCCGGACGACCCGAGCGACCGCCGGCCCGCCGCCGACGACCGCCGCGACCTGGCCGCCCTGGCCGCCAGGCTGCTGCGATGACGGCCGCCAGGCTGCTGCGATGACGCTCGACGGCAAGGTCATCATGGTCACCGGCAGCAGCTCGGGGATGGGCCGGGCCGCCGCCCGGCGGCTGGTCGCCGACGGCGCCCGCGTGGTGCTCGTCGCCCGACGCGAGCAGGACACCGCGGAGTTCGGCGACCGGGCGATCGCCATCCGCGCCGACGTCACCGACGAGGCGCAGGTCGCCGAGGCCGTCGCCGAGGCCGTCGCCCGGGCCGGCCGGCTTCACGGCGCGTTCAACAACGCCGGCGGCGTCAACCACACCGGGCCGCTCGACGGCCTCGGCGACGAGGCGTGGCAGGCCGACCTCGCGCAGAACCTGACCAGCGTCTTCTACTGCCTCAAGCACCAGGCGCCGGCGATCGCCGCGGCCGGCGGCGGCGCGATCGTCAACAACGCCTCGATCGGCGGGGTCACCGGCATCGCCGGGCTGGCGTCCTACGTCGCGGCCAAGCACGGCGTCGTCGGACTGACGAAATCTGTCGCGCTGGAGTGGGCCGCCCGCAAGGTCCGGGTCAACGCGCTGGTCACCGGCAACGTCGACACCCCGCTCTACCGCCGGCTGCTGGGCGTGGCCGAGGACGACCCGGGCGAGCTGGACGCGCCCAACCCGACCGGCCGGGTCGCCGACGGCGCCGAGGTGGGCGCCGGCGTCCGCGTCGGGATCGGCCCCGACGCCGCCCTCAACTCCCCCGGGGGGGCGGCCATCCTGCGCGGCGCGCCCACGGGCGCCACGCTGGGGTCG
>NZ_JBFAZH010000883.1:0-3321 GCF_040681735.1 Actinoplanes sp. NPDC051633
CCGCGGCGGCCGCGGCGCGCTGCTCGGCCTCGGCCCGCAGCTCCCGCTCGGCGCTCACCGCCTTGGCGAGGGCGTCGTGAGCCGTCCTGGCGCGTGCCTCGGCGGCCGCCTTCGCCTGCTCGATGTGGTGACGCTCGATGGCCAGGGCCGCGGTGCCGGCGAAGACCCGGGCAAGGGCGAGGTCGGAGTCCTGCGGGACGCGCGGGGTGCGGTGATACATCGCGAAGGTGCCCAGCAGGCTGCCGTCGCGGGCCAGGATCGGCGTGGACCAGCAGGCGGCCAGTCCGGCCCGGTCGGCGAGCTGCCGGAAGTCGTCCCAGAAGGGGTCGGTGGTGATGTCGGTGACGATGACCGGTTGCCGCCGGTGGGCCGCGGTGCCGCAGGAGCCGACGCCCTCACCGGTGGCGATCCCGTCGATGGCCTGGTTGTAGAAGTCGGGCAGGCTCGGCGCGGCGCCGTGGCGCAGGTGCCGGCCGTCGGGATCGGCCAGCAGCACCGAGACGAGCACCTCCTGCGGTGCGACGTCCTCGATGCAGCGGGCCATGCCGTCGAGCACCTCGGTCAGCGGCGCCTGCCGGGCGATCTGCTCCAGCAGGGCACGGTGTTCGGTCATCAGCCGCTGGGCCTGCTTGACCGGGGTCGTCTCGACGCCGAGGACACGCACCCCGATCACCTCGCCGGCGGCGTCTCGTCGCGGCTCGTAGGTGAAGTCGAAGAACGCCTCTCGCGCCTGCGGGCCGGACCCGAGCACGAGCCGCACGTCACGGACGATGTGGGCCTCACCCGTGCGGTAGACCCGATCCGACACGGCGACGACGTCCCGGCCGGCTCCGTCCGGCACCAGCTCGGCGAGGACGACCCCGGTGCGAGCCTCGTCGTGGCCGAGGGTGGCGAAGAACGCCGGATTCGCCGCCTCCACCACGTGCGCCGCGCCCGAGAGCGCCGCGAAGGCGACGGTGGACTGCCCGAACAACGCCCGTACGTCCTCATCCGCGTCTGCGGGCGCACCAACGGCCCGGCCCTCGCGGACCGCTGGGGTCTGCATAGCCGGATGATACGGGCGGTCCGCGTCCGCCACCTCTCGAGGAACGACACGGTGACCGTCATGCGGCGCCGTGCGGGTCAGTGTCCGGAGCGGCGCAAGGCCTCGGCGCAGCCGGCGGCCACGAAGGCGAGGGCCAGCCCGCGCTGCTGGAACAAGCGTCGACCGTCGACCTGCTCGTGGTAGGCGCGGTGCACGTCGTCGCCGGCGCGTTCCAGCAGCAACGGCAGCAGCCACGCGTACTTCACCCCGCAGGCCAGGACGGTGGTGCGCACCCGGTCGGCGTCGCCGCGCCGGCCGCCCTCGGACAGCCCGTCGAGGTACGCGCCGATGCACGCCTCGGCCAGCTCGGGCAGCCGCTCGGCGGGCCAGAACAGGTCGAACACCGCATCCGGGATGTGGTTGCCGATGTCCTCCCCGACCGCGCCGTCGCCGGTGAAGGCCCAGTCCAGCAGGGCGAACGAGCCGTCCGGGCGGCGGATCTCGTTGCTCACCCACAAGTCGAGATGGCACCGGCAGCGCGGCGCCTGCTCGACCAGCCGGAGCAGGTCCTCGCGGTGGGCGACCAGATGCGCCCAGGCCGGTCGCAGCCCGGCGGGCCACAGCTCCCGGACCAGCGGGCGCTGCCACGCGGCATCGTCGTCGAGCAACTCCCACCGCTCCGGCCGGCTGGTCGAATAGGCGCGCAGGAAGTCCCTCGACGACCACGGCCGGTCGTCGGGCGGCGCGGCCTGCCAGCGACCGCAGGCGCGGGCGAGCGCCGCGTGGTCATCGAGCCCGAACTCCGGCCCGGGCCGGCCGGGCACGTCCTCCAGCCACAGGACGGCACCGTCCGCGGCGTCCTCGACCTCCCCGTCCGGCAGGCCGAGGCCGGCGGCGCGCAACTGCTGCCGCAGTTCGTCGTCGCGGTAGGCCTCGGCCTCCCGGCGCCAATAGTTCCAGTGCCACGGATGCGCCGATCCCGCCCACGTACCGCCCGTGCCGCCGGGCGCCCGCAGCTGCTTGCGGATGCGCGTCGCGCCGCCGGGATAGGTGATCCGGTCCACCGAGGCGGTGACGGCGTTCAGCGGATTGTGCCGCAGCGGGGTGACGGACGGTCGAGCCAGGGACATGCGACCGAGACTAGGCCGACGTGCAGGATGGCGACGAGAGAGAATCGACTCCGGCAGGCTCAGCTCATTGATGGGGGTGCGGTCGTGGATGACGATGAGCTGGACGGCTGGCGTGACGAACTCTGGGACCGCTACCTCTATCTGCGCGAGCAGATGCCGGAGGGCACACCGCTCGACTTCAGCCCCGCGTCCTTGCGGGCGCTGCAGGAGCTGGTCGGTGAGCGATTCGACGGACCCGAACTGGTCGGCGACCCCGGCGAGCTGCCGCTGACGCTGGCGGTCGCGGCCTATGTCGGCGAGACGCTGCTGCGGGTCGCCGGCGGAGGCTGGGGCTGGCAGGCGAACGGGAACGAGCCGCTCGCCGTGCCCGACCCCGCGCTGGGTCTGGCGACGGTGAACCTGCTGGATCTGATCACCGCGGCGGTCGCGGGCGGCGAACAGTTCGAGGCCGTGCATGCGGCGTGGGCGGCGGCCGCCCGGCAACGGGCCGCGGAGGAGCCCGGCTGGACGCCGGCCAAGGAGCCGACCGAGCTGGACGAGGCCGAGGATCTCGACCCGGCCGCGTTGCCGGCGTGGCTGGCCACGCGGGCGGCCGCCTTCCCCGGCGGCGCCCCGTTCGACTTCACCGCGGCGTCGCTGCCCGCCGTGGAGGACATGGTGCGGTCGGCCGCGCCGACCAAGGAGCAGCTGCGGTCCGCGGAGCATCGGGACCTGTACGAGAACGCGGCCTGGTATGTCGGTGAGGTCCTGCGACGCGGGCTCGGCGGCGAGTGGGTCCACGACGAGCCGGGACCGGTCGATGTGGAGGCGGTCGCTCTCCGGCGGGTCGGCCGGCACGGGAGCACCGTCCACCCGGGAGCGGTGGTCGTCGGCGTGATCGGCGATCCCGGCTGGCTGAGTCGCTGCTACGGCATGCACGCCGGCTGACCGCCGCCCCCACGGGACCGGCGATCTGGTCCATCATTGACGTCAGCATCGTCCACAGGGGAGCTGACGATCTTGAGCTGGGCACACCGTCGATCACCGTCTGCGGGGTTGGTGCTGGCCCTTCTGTGCGCCTTGGTGGCATTCGTCGGCCCGCCCGCCGCGGCAGCGCCGACTCCCCCGACGCCCGCCACCCGGCCGGCGCTTTCTTTTAAGAATATAAATTTGAAGTAACTGTCGTTT
>NZ_JBFAZH010000884.1:0-3321 GCF_040681735.1 Actinoplanes sp. NPDC051633
GGTCCAGCAGGGCGTGGCGACGGACTTCACCGAGGCGCTCCTGGCGGCGGCCCGGCAGAAGAAGGTCGGCAGCGACGGGGACTTCGGGCCGGTCAACAACGAGCACCAGCTCGCCCGCGTGCAGGGGTTCCTCGGCCGCGCGCCGGAGCACGCCCGCGTGGTCACCGGCGGCCGGCGCATCGGCGAGCGGGGCTACTTCGTCGAGCCGACCGTGGTGACGGGGCTGCGGCAGCGCGACGAGATGATCCAGGACGAGATCTTCGGGCCGGTGATCACCGTGCAGGAGTTCACCGGCGAGGACGCGGCCGTGGCCTGGGCGAACGACGTCCGGTTCGGACTCAGCGCCAGCGTCTGGACCCGTGACCACGGCCGGGCGATGCGGATGACCCGCCGGCTCGACTTCGGCTGCGTCTGGGTCAACACCCACATTCCTTTCGTGTCCGAGATGCCGCATGGGGGGTTCGGTCATTCCGGGCACGGCAAGGACCTATCGGTGTACGGCTTCGAGGAGTACACCCGGATCAAGCATGTGATGCACAACGTCGGCTGATTGAGGTACCCCCCACATGAGCGAATCCCCCGCTATCGAGTTCGTCGGCGTACACAAGGACTTCCTCTCGCACGGCGAACGCGTGCCCGCCGTCAAGAAGCTGGACCTGGCGATCGGGCAGGGCGAGTTCTTCTCGCTGCTCGGACCGTCGGGCTGCGGCAAGACCACGACCATGCGCATGATCGCCGGCTTCGAGGAGCCGACCGGCGGCACGATCTTCCTGGACGGTCAGGACGTCACCGGCGTGTCCCCCAACAAGCGCGACGTCAACATGGTCTTCCAGTCGTACGCGCTGTTCCCGCACATGTCGGCGTACCAGAACGTGTGCTTCGGCCTGGAGCGCCGGAAGGTCGCCAAGAACGAGATCAAGCGCCGGGTCGGCGAGATCCTCGAGATCGTCTCCCTCTCCGGCATGGAGCAGAGGGCGCCACGCGAGATGTCCGGCGGCCAGCAGCAGCGTGTGGCCCTCGCCCGGGCCCTGGTCAACCGGCCGCGCGCGTTGCTGCTCGACGAGCCGCTCGGCGCACTGGACCTCAAGCTCCGCCAGCAGATGCAGGTGGAGCTCAAGCGGATCCAGCGCGAGGTCGGCATCACCTTCGTCTACGTCACCCACGATCAGGGCGAGGCCCTGACGATGTCGGACCGGATCGCCGTGATGGAGTCCGGGCGCATCGACCAGCTCGGCTCGCCGCGGGAGATCTACGAGAAGCCGGCCACCCGGTTCGTGGCCGGTTTCATCGGCACGTCGAACCTGCTCTCCGCGCCGGTGGACAGCATCTCCGGCGGTCTCGCGACGCTCACCTTCGGCCCGCAGGACCGGGTGCTGGTGCCGGTGCCGTCGTCGGTCGTCTCGGGCGACAAGCTTGAGGTGTCGGTGCGGCCCGAGAAGATCGACCTGTGCCGTGACGTCACTCCGCCCGGCGACTGCAGCGTGCTCTCCGGGCAGGTGAGCGAGGTCGTCTACCACGGCACGTCGACCGACTACACGGTGACCACCGCCGCCGGGCCCGAGTTCGTGGTCTTCGACCAGAACGCGGCCAACGCCGAGGACCTGGCGCGGCGCGGCGACCGAGTCTTCCTCACCTGGAACGCGCAGCACTCGTACCCGATCGGAGTCTGAATGTCCCCCTCCCCCACCCCCGATCCCGCCCTGATGCGCGGCCTCACCCGCCGCCGTCTCGGCCAGCTCTCCGGTCTTTCCGCCCTCGGCATGGCGCTCGCCGCCTGCGGCGTGGAGGGCAAGGGCAATCCCGGCGCCAGCGCGGCACCCGACGCGGTCGCGAAGTTCTGGGCGGGCAAGGCGTCCACCAAGCACGTGGACTTCGCGAACTGGCCGCTCTACATGGACCCGAAGCAGCCCGAGCTGAAGGCGTTCACCAAGGAGACCGGCATCACGGTGAACTACCAGGAGGTGATCCAGGAGATGGGTCCCTGGTTCGCCAAGGTGCAGCCGCAGCTGTCGGCGAAGCAGCCGATCGGGTTCGACCTGATGGTGATCACCAACGGCGTGCAGTTCAAGCAGTTCAAGGACTCCGGCTTCCTGGCGCCGCTGGACCCGGCGAAGCTGCCGAACTACGCCAAGAACGCGGCGCCGAAGTACAAGCAGGAGGCGTTCGACCCGAACAACGTCTACAGCGTGCCGTGGACCTCCGGGATCACCGGCATCGCGTACGACCCGGCGCGGATCACCCGGCCGATAACCAAGCTCGCCGATCTGTGGGACCCCGCGTTCAAGGGCAAGGTCGGCATGTACTCCGACACCCAGGAGCTGGGCAGCTTCGGGATGATGGTGCTCGGCATCAACCCCGAGAAGTCGACGCCGGACGACTGGAAGAAGGCGGCGGAGAAACTCAAGGAGCAGAAGACCCAGGGCATCATCCGCAACTACTACGACCAGAGCTACATCGACGCGCTCGGCAAGGGCGAGGTGTGGATCACCCAGGCGTGGTCCGGTGACGTGTTCCAGAAGAACGTCTCCGACGGCACGAACTTCAAGTTCGTGATCCCCGAGGAGGGCGGCACGCTGTGGACCGACAACTTCGCCATCCCGGTCACCGCGCCCAGTCCGCTCGACGCGATCACCCTGATCGACTACTTCTTCAAGCCCGACGTCGCGGCCTCGCTGGCGGAGTACATCAACTACGTGACCCCGGTGCCGGCGGCGCAGCAGCTGATCAAGGACAAGGCCGCGAAGGCGAGCGGCGAGGACAAGGAGGCGCTGACCGCGCTGGCCGACAGCCCGCTGGTCTTCCCGACCGACGCCGACTACCAGAAGCTGCACTACTACCGCGACTTCGCGACCGCCGCCGAGCAGCAGGAGTACCAGCGCATCTTCGAGCCGATCGTGCTGGGCTGAGGCCATGGGCCGGCTGCGGCGCGTCATCGCGCCCTATCTGCTGATCCTGCCCGGCGGGCTGTGGCTGCTGCTGTTCTTCGCCGTGCCGATGGTCACCATGCTGTCGTTGTCACTGCAGCAGGGCGACATCGTCAACGGGTACGTGTTCACCGGCCACTGGCGGACCTATGTGGACGCGATCGGCAACTACCGTACCCAGCTCCTGCGCTCGCTGATCTACGGCGCGATCGCCACCATCGTGCTGATCGTGATCGCCTTCCCGGTGGCGTACTGGATCGCCTTTCACGGCGGGCGGCGCAAGCCGACCTATCTGTTCCTGTTGCTGCTGCCGTTCTTCGTGTCGTTCGTGCTGCGCACCATCTCGTGGCGGCAGATCCTCACCGACGACGGTCCGGTGCTCTGCCCCCACATATCT
>NZ_JBFAZH010000885.1:0-3314 GCF_040681735.1 Actinoplanes sp. NPDC051633
AATTAACTAAAGAAATGTAATTTTGATTATGTAATAAGTTTTGGAGACGTCGTCGACGAACGACTTGTCGATCTTGATGATGTCGATCGGGAAGCGGCGTAGATAGGCCAGCGACGAGTAACCGGTGCCGAAATCGTCGATCGCCAGGCGTACCCCGAGCTTCTTGACCTGCTCGAGCTGGTGCAGGGTGCTGGAGCGGTGATCCACCAGCAGGCTCTCGGTCAGCTCGATGACCAGCAGCTCGGCGGCCAGCCCGCTGTCCGCCAACACGGCCGACACCAGCGTGGGCAGGTTGCCCTGGTCGAGCTGGACGGCGGAGAGGTTGACGCTGACCGTCAGCGGCCGGTCCCTGAGCTCGTTCCAGCGGGCCGCCTGCCGGCAGGCCTCGCGCAGCACCCATTCGCCGATCGGCACGATCATGCCGGTCTCCTCGGCGAGCGGGATGAAGTCGAGCGGCGGGATCGTGCCCCGGTCGGGGTGCTCCCAGCGGACCAGCGCCTCGAGCCCGGTGATCTCCTGCGTGCGCAGGCGCACGATGGGCTGGTAGCGGAGCTGGAACTCGTGCCGCACGATGGCCCGGCGCAGGTCCGCCTCCATCCGCAGCGCGGCCTGGAACTCGTCCTGCATGGCCGGCTCGAAGATCTCGTAGCGGTCCTTGCCCTGCTTCTTCGCCTGGTACATCGCCAGGTCGGCGCGGACCATCAGCTCCTCGGCGTCGTGCCCACCGGTCTCGGTGAACGCGATGCCGATGCTCGAGCTGACGTAGGTCTCCTTGCCGCCCAGGTCGAACGGCTCACGGATGGCCTCGAGGATGCGCCGGGCCACCGGCACGACCTCTTCGACGCCGCCGGCCGAGGGCAGCAGCACCGCGAACTCGTCGCCGCCGAGCCGGGCCGCGGTGTCGCCCTTGCGCAGGCAGCGCTGGATCCGCTCGGCGACGCCCTGCAACAGCAGGTCACCGGACGCGTGGCCCAGCGAGTCGTTGACCACCTTGAACCGGTCGAGGTCCACGAAGAGGGCGGCGACGCCGTGCGGGGCGCCGGCGAACGCGCGTTCCATGCGGGTCGTGAAGAGCGCGCGACTGGCCAGACCGGTCAGTGAGTCGTGGAACGCCTGGTTCATCGCCTCGAGCGTCCGGGCGTCGGTGAGAGCCAGGCTGATGTGCTCGGCGAAGGCCTTCAGCGCGTCCCGCGACGGCTCGTCCCAGACGCGGGCCCCGGAGTACGACGCCACCGCCAGGGCGCCGACCACCTGACCGTTCTCGTGCACCGGTGCCGCCATGACGGCCTTCATGCCCAGCCGGGCGCCGTCCGGGTGGGCGATCGGGGAGTCGTCGTAGTTCTCCACGGCGACCAGTTCGTCGCCCATGATGGCCAGGCCGGACACACCGGCCGAGGGCAGTGGAATCCGTTGCGCTGCGTCGCTGCTGGCCGCGGAGAATCCGGCACCGAGATTCACTCCCGCGACCACCGTGACCACCGACGGGTCGTCGGCCTCCAAGAGGTTCAGGAAGGCGACGTCGGCCCTCAGCAGGTCGGCGGCGCCCGCCGTGACGGTGCCCAGGATCTCCTGCAGCGGCGCCCGGCGGGCGATCGCCCGCTGGATCATCGACAGAAGCTCGAACAGTCGCTCCCGCTCGTGCATCGAGTCCGCGTGGCGACGCTCCGACTCGATCACCTCGAGCGCCTGCAGGCTCAGCTCCAGCACCCGGGCCATGCCGCGCAGCAGGCAGACCTCCTCGGCGCTGAAGGACGGCCCGCGCCGGGCGAGCACCAGCAGCCCGTCGGAATCGCCGCCGATCTCGGCGTGGGTGACCGAGTGCATCCGGCCGTCCAGCTCCATCGTGCCGGCCCGGCCGGCCGCGATCTCGGCGAGCCGGTGCGCGGGCAGCCGCTCGGCGGGCACGCCGACGGTGGCCGTCACCACTCCACCGACCATGAGGACGGCGACCTCCGCCTCGAGAGCGAGGGCCGCGCACTTCACGGCGGCATGGTGCGCGGCCGGTCCCGAAGGCCGGTCGGCGACCACGGAGAGGAACTCCGTCAGTTGCTGCGTTGCGAGCGCCACAGTCGAACGGTCGGCGGGCGAACGCCGAACCTGAGTGGTTCCGGGTCCGCCCGCTCTCACACGCCCGGGCACGACTCGGGCACCGATGCCGGGCAAACGGGCATTACCTTGATCCGGTTTCGTGCCCCGGTGGGATGATTTACCGCGTATCCGTGTTGGCGGAAAACGGTCAATGAACCAACAAAGTCTCTTAGGCTGTGACCGGGGCCACACGTTTCGCCGATGTTAAGAATGGTCCACGGCACGTGAAGCCCGGAGGTGCGGATTGAATGCGGACGAGCGGCAGCACCAGATCGTCGCTCTGGCGCGGCGGCAAGGTGAGGTCGATGTCGCCAAACTGTCCGCCGAGCTGACCGTTTCGGCCGAGACCATCCGCCGAGATCTGCGATTGCTCGAAAAGCACGGACTACTCCGGCGTACGCACGGCGGTGCGTACCCGGTGGAGACAGCGAAATTCGAAACCGATCTCGCAATGCGCACCACGCGCGGCGTGCCGGAGAAAAGGCGCATCGCCGCGGCCGCGGTCGGTCTGATCGGTGATGCCGAAACCATCTTCATCGACGAGGGGTTCACGCCGCAGCTGATCGCCGAGGCGTTGCCCACCGACCGTCCGCTCACCGTGGTCACCGCCTCGCTGAACACGGCGGCGTGGCTGTCCACCAACTCGCCGGTCACGGTTCTGCTGCTCGGCGGCCGGGTCCGGGGCCGCACCCTGGCCACGGTCGACCACTGGGCCAGCACCATGCTGGCCGGCTTCGTCCTCGACCTCGCGTTCGTCGGGGCCAACGGAATCTCCCGCGAGGTGGGTCTCACGACGCCCGACCCCGCGGTGGCCGACGTGAAGGCGCAAGCCGTACGCGCGGCGCGCCGGCGCATCTTCACCGGCATTCACACCAAGTTCGGCGTACGCACGTTCTGTCGATTCGCCGAGATATCCGATTTTGAGTCACTGGTCACGGACACCGGCCTCCCGGCATCCGAGGCGCATCGCTATTCACGACTCGGGCCACAAGTGATCCGCGTCTGAAAGCAACACGCATCACCGCGCCGGCAGAAAGTCCAAAGGGCCGGCTGAATCGTGCATTCTTAAAACGGAGGATCTGCCGTGCAGAAACCACGTAGGAAACTGTCGTTCGTGCTGGCCGGCGCCACCGCCGGCGCACTCGTGCTCTCCGGTTGTTCCGGTGCCGGTTCGACCGGCGGCGGGGGAACCGAGGGCGGCGACAACACCATCACCGCGCTGATGG
>NZ_JBFAZH010000886.1:0-3313 GCF_040681735.1 Actinoplanes sp. NPDC051633
CACGGTGACCTGGCAGTACCGCTACGAGCCGGTGCCCGGGCCGTACGCGCCGCAGACCGCGCAGAACGTGATGGACTCGCTCACCGACCAGATGCGCTCCGTCCTCGACCTGCGTCGCCAGGCGCGGGCGAGGCCTTGATGCACGACCGGCGTGTGCCAGATCTCGTTTCTGCCCACGGGCCCGCGGCGATGATCCGGCGTAGGTTCGCTGTGAGAGCGCAGACGGTCATGAAGGCAGGGGAGTCGTTACGGTGAGCACACCACAGGCCGGTGCCGCGGGCACGATCGACCTCGGCGGGGACCTCACGGTCAACCGCCTCGGCTACGGCGCCATGCGGGTCACCGGTGACGGGATCTGGGGCGAGCCGAAAAGCCGCGACGAGGCCAAGAGGGTTCTGCGCCGGGTGGTCGAGCTCGGCGTCGACTTCATCGACACCGCGGACTCGTACGGGCCGGACGTCAGCGAGATCCTGATCGCCGAGGCGCTGCACCCGTACCCGGAGAATCTGGTGATCGCCACCAAGGGCGGCCTGGTGCGTCCCGGTCCGGGCCAGTGGGTTCCCGACGGCCGGCCGGAGCACCTGCGCGAGGCGCTCGAGGGCAGCCTGCGCCGGCTCCGGCTCGACCAGATCCCGCTCTACCAGTTCCACCGCATCGACCCGAACGTGCCGCTGGAGGACTCGATCGGCGCGATCGCCGAGCTCAAGGCGGAAGGCAAGATCCGGCACGTCGGCGTCTCCAACTTCACCGAGGAGCAGCTGCGCGCCGCCCAGCGGATCACGCCGATCGTCTCGATCCAGAACCGCTACAACGTCGACGACCGCAACTCGGAGTCGCTGGTCGACCTGTGCGAGCAGGAGCGGCTGGTGTTCCTGCCGTGGGCGCCGATCCAGGACCACGGCGGCAACAGCGCCGTTCAGGAGGCCGCGGCCAAGTACGGCGTCACCGCGCACCAGATCGTGCTGGCGTGGCTCCTGGCCCGCTCGCCGTCGATCCTGCCGATCCCGGGCACCGGTTCGGTCGGCCATCTGGAGGAGAACGTCGCGGCCGCCGGCCTCGAGCTGACCCCGGCCGAGGTCGCCGCGATCAGCGGCCTCAACTGAGCCCCGGGAGCCACGGACGGTGACGGACAACGAGGTCGGGCTGCGTTCCGAACGCGGCCCGGTCCTGATCGCGGTCATGCTCTCCACCGGCCTGGTGGCGATCGACGCGACGATCATCGCCACCGCGGTGCCGTCGATCGTGAAGGAGATCGGCGGCTTCACCGAGTTCCCCTGGCTGTTCTCGATTTACCTGCTGGCACAGGCCGTGTCGGTGCCGATCTACGGCAAGCTGAACGACCTGTTCGGCCGCAAGCCGGTGATCCTCTGGGGCATCGGCCTGTTCCTGCTGGGCTCGATCCTGTGCGGCCTGGCCTGGAGCATCTGGCCGCTGATCATCTTCCGCGTCGTGCAGGGCCTCGGCGCCGGGGCGATCATGCCGACCACGATCACCATCGTCGGCGACCTCTACTCGGTCCGCGAGCGCGCCAAGGTGCAGGGTTACGTGGCCAGTGTGTGGGGCATCTCGTCGGTGGTCGGACCGACCCTGGGCGGCGTGTTCGCCGAGTGGGTGTCCTGGCGCTGGATCTTCTTCGTCAACATCCCGCTGTGCCTGCTGGCCGGCGTGATGATCCTGCGCGGTTTCAAGGAGCGGATCGACCGCCGGACCACGGCGATCGACTACCGTGGCGCCGCGCTGCTCACCGTCGGCCTGACCCTGGTGATCCTGGGTGTCCTCGAGGGCGGCCAGGCGTGGGCGTGGGATTCGCCGATCAGCCTTGCCGTGCTCGGCGTCGGGCTGGTGCTGCTGGTGGTCTTCGGGTTCGTGGAGCGCACCGCGGCGGCGCCGGTGCTGCCGCTGTGGGTGTTCCGGCGACGGCTGCTGGTCACCAGTGGCCAGCTGGCGGTCGGCGTGGGGGCGATCCTGATCGGCCTCAGCTCCTACGTTCCGGTGTACGTGCAGGACGTGCTGGGCAGCGGCCCGCTGGTCGCCGGGTTCGCCCTCGCCGCGCTCACCCTGGGCTGGCCGATCTCGGCCAGCCAGGCCGGCAAGGTCTATCTGCGCGTCGGTTTCCGCGCGTGTGCGCTGATCGGCATGGCGCTGGTCCTCGCCGGCGTCGCGTTGTTGCTGCTGCTCGACCAGCAGTCGTCGGTGTTCGAGGTGGGCGCCTTCTGCCTGGTGATCGGTTTCGGCATGGGGCTCACCGCGGCGCCCACGCTGATCGCCGCCCAGTCCAGCGTGGGCTGGGCCGACCGCGGCGTGGTGACGGCGAACAACATCTTCCTGCGGTCGGTGGGCAGCGCGGTGGGCGCCGCGGTCTTCGGCGCGATCGCCAACGCCGTGGTCGGCACGGGCGCGGTCGACCCGGCCCGGCTGACCGACGCCGTGCACCGGATCTTCATCGGCATGCTGCTGGTGGCGGTCGTGATGGTGGTGCTGGCCGCGCTGATTCCGCGGGCGGCGGATGCGGCCACCGCCGAGCCGGCTGCCGTCGCCGACGGAGACCGCCGGGTCCCGGCGGAGTGAGTTGCGGCCCCGGGCCGGCCGTCAGAGGGCTCGGAAGGCGGTGCGGTACTCCTCCGGGCCGATGCCGCGGACCCGCCGGAAGTGTCGCCGCAGGGTGTCCACGCTGCCGAACCCGCATCGGCGGGCCACCGCCGCGATCGTCGTGTCCGCCCGTTCCAGCAGCTGCTCCGCCCTCCTGACCCGCTGCTCGCGCACCCACGCCGCGGGGGTCGCGCCGGTCGCCGCCGTGAAATGCCGGATGAAGGTGCGCGGCGACATCGCGGCGCGGGCGGCCAGCGCCTCCACCGACAGGTCCTCGTCCAGGTGGTCGGCGGCCCAGTCGAGCAGCTCGGCCAGGCCCGGCCCGGTGTGCGGCGGCGTGACCGGCCGCCGGGAGAACTGCGCCTGCCCACCGCTGCGGTGCGCCGGCACCACCATCTCGCGGGCCACCCGGTTCGCCACGTCCGAGCCGTGCTCGCGGCGGATCAGGTGCAGGCAGAGGTCGATCGCCGCGGCGGCGCCGGCGCTGGTGGCGATCTGGCCGTCCACCGCGTATATCCGGTCGGCGTCCACGGTGACCTGCGGATACATCTTCGCGAGATCCTCGGCGTACGCCCAGTGGGTGGTAGCCGTCCGGCCGTCGAGGAGGCCGGTGGCGGCCAGGGTGAACGCGCCGGTGCACAGGGCGGCGATCGTCGCGCCCCGGTCGGCCGCCCGGTGCAACGCCGCGGTAAGCGAGGGGTCCGGCGGCGGCACCGGCGGTGAC
>NZ_JBFAZH010000887.1:0-3313 GCF_040681735.1 Actinoplanes sp. NPDC051633
CCGCGCGGTGCCGGGCAGGGCGGCCAGCCGCCGGGCGACCACATGGAGTACGCCGCGCGGCAGCGTTTCCAGGGAACCCGACGCGTCGTCGGCCAGGTAGCGGGCCAGCTGCCGGACGAAGAACGGATTGCCGCCGGTGCGCTCGTGCAGGACGGTCGCGAGCTCCACGGTCGAGGAGGAAGCGAGGCCCGCCAGCAGGTCGGCGACACCGTCCGGGCCGAGGCCGCCCAGGGACATCTCATGCGTGACGTCCTCGCGGAACACCGTCGCCAGCGCCGCGTCCAGCGCTTCGGTCCGCTCGTTGGGCAGGTCCCGATACGCGGCCACCACCAGGATCGGCCGGCTGGCGAGGCTCGGCGTCAGGTACGACATCAGCTCGAGGCTCGGCGCGTCGGCCCAGTGGATGTCGTCGAGCATGATGACCGCGGGCCCGCGGACGGCCTGCCGGACGAAGACCGAGACCGCGTCGTAGAGCTGGAACCGTTGCGCCTGCGGGTCGTCGCCCACGATGGGCACGGGCTGACCGGTGCGCTCGGCGACCGTGGCGGAGAGCAGGGCGACGGGCCGGGCGGCGCCCGCACAGGCCCTGCGCAGCGCGTCGTCGTCGAGGCCGGCGGCGAGCGACTCGATCACCTGGACCCACGGCCAGAACGGCGGCGCGCCGGTCGCCGCCGGGGACCGCCCGGCGTGCACCGGGATGCCGCGGTGTGCGGCCCGCTGCTCCAGCGCCTCCAGCAGCGTGGTCTTGCCGATGCCCGGCTCGCCGGCGATCAGCAGCAGCGAGCCCTCGCCGGCGAGGGCGTCGAGCCGCGCCTCGATCAGCGACAGCTCGCGGCCGCGGCCGACGATGTCCGGCGCGTCGCCCGTCACCACGGGCGCCCGCGGAACGGCCAGATCCTGCGAGAGCACGCGCCGGTACAGGTCGTCGAGGCGGGCCGACGGATCGATGCCGAGCTCGTTGTTGAGCAGCTCGCGGAAGGACCGGTGCACCTCCAGCGCGTCCGCCGCCCGGCCGGAGCGGTAGAGCGCCAGCATCAGCAGCGCCCGCGGCTCCTCCCGCAGCGGGTGGTCGGCGGCGAACCTTTCCAGGCCGGGCAGCGCGTCGGCGTGCCGGCCCAGCTCGAGCAGCGCCTCGAACCGGCCCTCGACCGCGCCGAGATACGTCTCGGTGAGCTGCGCGATCGTGCTCCGGGCCGCGTCGTGGTCGGCGATGTCGGCCAGCGGATCGCCGCGCCAGGTGCCGATCGCCTCGTCGAACGCCGCCAGCGCCGCCCGCGGCCGGTGCTGCCGCAGACGCTCGCGGCCCTGCTGCGCGCCGGTGCTCAGCCGCACCGCGTCCACCGTCTCGGCCGGCACGTCGAGGCAGTAGCCCTGCCCGCGGGTAACCAGCCGGGATCCGCCGCCGGCCGGGCCGCCGAGGGCCTGCCGGACGTTGGAGACGTACGACCGGAGGGTGACGGCGCCCTGCGGTGGCGGGGCGCCGTCCCACAACTGGTCGATGAGCCGCTCGGTCGGCACCGCCCGGCCGGGGCTCATCGCCAGGAGCACCAGGAGGGCTCGCTGGCGGCGGGTCGCGATGGGCACCTCGGCGCCGTCGACGACCACCCGCAGCGGCCCGAGCACCTGGAAGTCCACGCGCCTCAGCGTGCACCAACCGGCCCTCCGCGAAAATCCCCCGAGGGCCGGTCACTCCTCTCACGCGTCGCGCCGGGACACCAGCCACGCCGACAGGGCGGTGAACCCGACGAGGTAGGCGGTCCAGAGCAGGAATCCCATCAACGCGTGGTCCGCGCCGATCATGGCGCTCCCGGCGGACGAGGGCATCAGCGCGGGCAGGATCTCGCCCACCCGGCCGGGAAGCAGGCTCAGCACCAGCGGGAGGACGGTCATGACCCCGACCAGCAGGGCCGCGCCGCCGATCTTGCTGCGGGTCACCCAGCCCGCCACCTGTCCGAGGACGCCCCAGCCCACCAGATACCAGATCATCGCGGCGGAGGCCCGGACCGCTTCGGGCACCGGGCCGGCGTCGATGCCGGCCGAGCCGAGGATGGCCAGCGATGCCGGCACGGCGACGGCGACCGCGACCGTGCCGGCGAGGGCCGTGGCGCCGGCGAGGGCGACGGCCTTGGCGAGCACCACACGTTCTCGGCGGGGCACCAGCGTGAAGGTGGTGCGAATGGAACGCGGGGCGTACTCGCCGGTCACGGTCAGGACGCCCAGCACACCGGCCAGCAGGGTCGCCAGCGAGGCGCCGGTGAGCGCCAGGCCGATCGGGGTGTCGTCGGAGCGTTCGGCGCCCGGCACGATCTGGCCGACCGACTGGATCGGGCCGAGGAGGAGGATCGACGCGGCGGCGACCACCAGCAGCCAGACGTTGGACCGCAGGGAGCGGAGCTTGATGACTTCGGACGTGATGACCATGGTGCTCACCTTCCGTGGAACTCGAGCGAATCGTGGGTCAGGTCCATGAAGGCTTCCTCCAGGGACCGGGAGCGCTGGGTGAGTTCGTGTACGAGCAGCCGGTGGTCGAGGGCGACCCCGGCGATGTCCCGGGCCGACAGGCCACGCACCTCGAGCAGCTCGGCGGCGGGCCGTTCGACCTGGCCGCCGCGAGCCGCGAGCAGCGGGCCGAGCGTGCCGGCCTCGTCCGCTCGCACGGTGACCGACGGCGCCCCCGCCTGCAGCAGGTCGGCGGTGCGGACGTCGGCGACGAGCCGGCCCTTGCCGATGACCACGAGGTGGTCGGCGGTCTGCGACACCTCCGACATCAGGTGCGAGGAGACGAACACGGTCCGCCCCTCATCGGCGAGCGAGCGCAACAGATGCCGGATCCAGACGACGCCGTCCGGGTCGAGCCCGTTGATCGGCTCGTCGAGCATGATCACCGGCGGGTCCCCGATCAGGGCGAGCGCGATGCCAAGCCGCTGCCGCATGCCGAGCGAGAAGCTGCCGACGCGTTGCCGGGCGACGTCCTGCAGCCCGACGAGCTCCAGCACCTCGCGGACCCGGCTCTTGCCGAGCCCGATGGTGGCGGCGGCCGCGTGCAGGTGATCGGCGGCACGCCGGCTGCCCTGGACCTCGGCCGCGTCGAGCAATGCGCCGACGTGCCGCAGCCCGTCGGAGCGGGCGGCGAACGGCCGGCCACCGATCAGCGCTCGCCCGGCACTCGGCCGGTCCAGGCCGACGATCATCCGCATCGTCGTGGACTTGCCGGCGCCGTTGGGGCCGAGGAACCCGGTGACCAGGCCGGGCCGGACGGTGAACGAGAGGTCGTCGACGGCGACCTTGTGGCCGTAACGCTTGGAGACGGACT
>NZ_JBFAZH010000888.1:0-3312 GCF_040681735.1 Actinoplanes sp. NPDC051633
GCCGTAGCAGGCGTTGCGGGTGGTCTGGGGGTCTGCCGAGACCCGCACCCCGATCGAGAGGCTCTCCTGCCCCGCGCCGGCCGGGCCGGGGGCCGAGGCCGACGGATCCGCGCCGTCCGCGCCCACCGGCAGGCCCGACTCCGGCGGGGCCGTCGAGCTCGCCGGCAGCGCGGCCGGACCGCCGTCCGATCCCGTGCTCTGCAGGGCGTAGGCCACCCCGCCGGCCGCGCCCAGGGCGACGATGGCGGCGGCCGCGGCGATGACGATCAGCCTCTTCCTCGGCATCCCGGTGTGAAACGGCTTCGGGTCCGTCTCGGCGGGCGGCCGCACAGCGCCGGCGGGGGCGACGGACGCGACGGCCCGGACCACCCGGGTCTGCTCCGACGTTGCGGCCGGCCGGTCGTGCACCGGCTCGATGATCGCGGTCGGCGTCACCGGCGCGGGCTTCGGTGCCGGCCGGGGTGTCGGTGCCGGCTGGGGTGTCGGCGCGGGCTGGGGTGTCGGCGCGGGCTGCGGCATCGGCCGTGCGGCCGGCGCGAGCGCGGCGCCGGCCAGGGCGGCCGCGCCCAGCGCGATGCTGTGCTCCGGGTGCGGATCCTGGACCACCGGGCGGTGGAAGGCCTCGGTCAGCACCTGGGTCACCAGGGGGATCCGCGACGAGCCGCCGCTCAGCAGGATCAACGACAGGTCGGCCGGGGTGACGCCCGCGGCCCGCACCGCCCGGCCCAGCGACTCCACCGTGTCGGCCAGCGCCGGCGCGATCATCGCCTCGAACTCGGCGCGGGTCAGGCGCACCCGGGTGTGCATGCCCGGCAGGGCCACCGGGATGTGCGTCTCGGTGTCGAAGGACAGCGCCTCCTTGGCCTCCGTGCAGTCGCGGCGCAGGCGGGTCACCGCGGCCGCCGACTCCTCCGGATCCACCTCCGCGACCACCGGGGAGGCGGTGCTGAGTTTTTCGGTGACGTGGCCGTACACCGCCTCGTCGAAATCCATGCCGCCGAGCTGCTCGATGCCGCTGGGCGGGCCCGGCATCTCGTAGGAGTCGCCCGTACGCCGCAGCACCGCCGCGTCGAACGTGCCGCCGCCCAGGTCGTACACCGCGACCAGCGCGCCCGGCGCGACCCGCTGGGCGGACGCGTGGTGGACGGCCGCCGCCTCGGGCTCCGGGACGGTCCGCACGTCGCTCAGCCCGGCCGCCCGGATCACCTGCTCGAGCTGCTCGCGCTTGTACGGGCCCCAGTTCGCCGGATAGGTGACCGCCACCTTCGCCGGCGGCGCACCGTACTGCGCGGTCACCACCTCGACCACGTGCTTGAGCAGCCGGCCGAGCAGGGCGTGCGCCGAGTACGGCGCCCCGCCCACCAGCAGCGACACGGGGTCGCCGATCCGCCGCTTCACCTCGCGGACCAGCCGGCCCGGATCGGTGCGGCCGTGGCGCTCGGCGCTGTCGCCGACCATGGTCCGGCCGTCCGCACCGAGGTAGATCAGGGACGGCATCTCCGGGTTGCGGTCGCCCAGGCGTACGACCTCGGCGCGGCCGTCGACGAACACGGCCGCCGCCGTATGGGTGGTGCCGAGATCCACGCCGAGTGCATAGTCCACGGAGTCGACTATCCACCCGGAAACGGTTGCCGACGAGATACGAAAGGGCACCGCAAGGTGCAGTACGCTGCGCTATTGATCAACTGAGGAAACAAGTCTGCCGACAGAGCGGGGAAGCATGATCGGGCTGGTCGTTGGGGCCGTCCGTGCCCGCACCGCCCAGGCGGCCACCATGCTGCTGCTGACCTTCCTGGCCGTGGCGGTCGCCGCGGCCGCGCCCTGGTACGGGATCGCGGCCGCCACCCGGGCCGCCGCCGCCGACGTGACCGACGCCCCGGCCGCCCAGCGCACGGTGTCGGCCCGCAAGATCGTCGGGCTGGACGGCGATCCCCGGCCCACGCTCGACGCGTTCGCCGGCTCGGTCAGGAACCTGTTGCCGGTTCCCGACGCCGACCCGGTGCTCGGCATGGTGCAGCCGATGAACGTGTCGCAGGGCGGCGTGTCCCGGGCGATCACGGTGGCCTACCGCGACGACTTCTGCGATCACGTGCGGCTGACCGGTACGTGCCCGTCGGCGCCCGGCGACGTGGCCCTCAGCCTGGCCGCCGCGCAGCAGCTCGGCCTGCAGCCCGGCGCGCGCATCGAGATCGCCTCGTCGCCCAGCGCGGAGCCGATCGACCTGCGCCTGACCGGCACGTACGAACTGCGTGAGCCGGCCGGCGCCTATTGGAGCAACCGTCTGTTCCGGGCCGACGGCGGGCTGGACCCGGCCTTCGTCCCGTTGGCCGGCTTCGCGCGGCGGCAGCTGCAGGGACCGACCCTGTCGTACGACGCGGAGGTGCCCGACACCTTGATCCGCGGCGACGCCGGCGCCGGGCTGGGCGCCGCGCTCGCGGATGCGGACGTGCGACTCGGCCGCCTCGAGATCCGCCTGGTGAACGCCACCGGCCAGCTGCTCGGCACGGTCGCGCGGGACCGCGCCACGATCCGGCGCGGCGTGCTGGTGGCGACGCTCGAGATCCTGGTGATGGCCTGGTTCGCGATCGGTCTCACCGGGCGCTACACCGGATGCAACCGGCGTGGCGACGCCGCCTTGCTCAAGCTGCGCGGCAGCAGCCGGCGCCGGACGTTCGGGCTGACCCTCGGCCAGCACGCCGTGCCGATGCTGGCCGGCGCGGTGCTCGGCGGGCCGGCCGGGCTGCTCGCGGCCCGGCTGCTGGCCGGTCCCATCGAGGACGTCGGGGAGCGGGGCACGGCGGTGCTGTGGTGTGCCGTGGTCGTGCTCGGCTTCCTCGTCGGAGGCCTGCTCGTCCTGGCCGCCGTGGAGGCCGCGGTGCTGCGCCGCCCGGTGGCCGAGCTGCTGCGTCAGGTGCCGTCCGGCCGGCGCGACTGGCGGGCCGACGTGGTCGATCTGGGCCTGGTCGCGGTGGCGGTGGCGGCGGTCTATCAGGCGCGGGTCGGTGATGCGGGCAGCGGTTTCGGACTGGTCGCGCCGGCCCTGCTGGCCCTGGCGGTGGCGTTGCTGCTCGCCCGCCTGCTGGGCCGGGTCGCCGACCGGGCGGGCTCCGCCGCGCTCCGGTCCGGCCGGCTGCGCTTCGGGCTGACCGCCGTCCAGGTGTCCCGCCAGCCCGGCACCGACCGGGTGTTCGCCCTGATCGTGGTGGCGGTCGCGTTGCTCACCTCGGCCGCCTGCACCGTGAGCACCCGCTGGGCGCCCAGCTCGACGGCGCTGCGGTCGTCGGCGGCGGCGCGGGTGCCGGCCCAGCCGCC
>NZ_JBFAZH010000889.1:0-3305 GCF_040681735.1 Actinoplanes sp. NPDC051633
CCACAAGATCGCCCGCGCCGACCTCGAGGTGCTCGCGGGCCGCCCGGAGGACGCGATGCGGACGCTGGCCGACGTGGAGGTGGCGCTGCTGCCGGTGGATGCGCCGCTGATCGCGTACGAGGCCGAGCGGGTGCGGGCCAGGGCGATGGGCGCCATCGACCGGCCGATCATGGCGACGCAGCACGCGAAGGCGGCCATGCAGATCGCCACCGACCAGGGGTGGCCGCAGCGGATCCGCTGGGTCGCCGAGGAGTTCCGGGTGAGCCGGCCCGGTTCGGTGGACGCCGAGTCGGTCACCTCCAGCCGCGACGAGCCCGCCGCGGCGCTGTATCGGCGGCGCCTGGAGGCGCTGCAGCAGGTCAGCCTGGCGTCGGCGACCGTGCTGGAGCCGCGCGGCCTGGCCCGGGTGGCGCTCGACGAGACGCTGCGCATCCTGGGCGCCGACCGGGCCTTCCTCTTCTTGCTCGATCTCGATCTCGATCAGCTCGTGCCGCACGTGGGCCGTGACGGCGAGGGCAACGACATCCGCGAGTTGACCGGGTACAGCTCCACCCTGGTCGAGCGGGTCCGAAGGTCCGGTGAGCCGCTCGTGGTGACCGGAAGCGAGGAGGGCGTCGCGCTCGGCTCGCAGAGTGTGCAGGTCCACGGCCTGCGCAGCATCCTGATCGCCCCGCTGAAGTTCGACGGCGTCCTGCGCGGCGTGGTCTATCTGGACAGCCGGGTCGCTAAGGGCGTGTTCACCCGCGACGACGTCGACATCCTGAAGGCCATCACCAACCACATCGCGGTGTCGCTGGAGACCGCGCGCGCCGCCCAGCTCGAGGTGGCGGTGCAGACCGCGCGCCGGCAGCGCGACGTCGCCGAGACGCTGCGCGCCGCGATGGCCGACCAGAGCTCGTCGCTGGACCCCGACGAGGTGATGCGCCGGCTGCTCAACAGCCTGATCCGCACCCTGGGCGGCGACTCGGCCGTGCTGCTGACCCAGCAGGACGACGCTCTGGTGGTCACGGCCGCAGAGGGCCCGACCGCGGCGGTCGGCACGCCGGTGCATCCCATGCAGCCCGACCTGGTCGGCCTGGCCGGTCCGCGGGTGCGCACGGTCGCGCCGGGCGAGGATCCGCCGCTGGGCGGGCTGATCGGCACCCCGCGCAGCTGGTGGGCGATCCAGGTGCCCGAGCACGGCGAGGCGTTCGGCATCCTGCTGGTCGGCGCCGCGCGGGGCGGCATGACCGAGGCGCAGTCGCAGATCGCCGCGGCCATCGCGGGCCAGGGGCTGACCGCGTACGAGAACGCCCGCCTCTTCAGCCAGGTGCGCCAGCTGGCCACCATCGACGGGCTCACCGGCCTGTACAACCGCAACCACTTCTTCGCCGAGGCCGACCGGCAGCTGAGCATCGCCCGCTGGACCCGCCGGCCGATGGCGGTCCTGATGGTGGACATCGACCACTTCAAGCGCATCAACGACACGTACGGGCATCCGGTCGGCGACGAGGTGATCCGGGTGGTCGCCGACCGGCTCGGCCAGTTCGTCCGCGACGGCGTCGTCGGCCGGTACGGCGGCGAGGAGTTCGCGGTCATCACCCCGGCCGAGAAGCCGGTCGCCGCGGAGCTGGCCGAGCGGCTGCGCGAGGTGGTGTCGGGCAATCCGGTGCCGACGGCCGCGGGCGCGCTGCCGGTGACGATCAGCGTGGGCGTGGCCTGTCCCGACGGCGCCGAGCCCGATCTGGGGCAATTGTTGAACCGCGCCGACACCGCCCTGTACCAGGCCAAGCAAGCCGGCCGCGATTGTGTGCGGGTGGCGGCGTAATCCCCGTTCGGCCTGGGTAGAGCGATCATCATGTCCACCGGAACGATCCGCACCGACGTCCCGGCCCGGCTCGACCGGCTGCCGTGGGCGCGCTGGCACTGGATGATCGTCATCGGCCTCGGCACGGTCTGGGTGCTCGACGGCCTCGAGGTGACCATCGTCGGCAACCTGTCCGGCCGGCTGTCCGAGGAGGGCAGCGGCCTCGACATCACCCAGAGCCAGGTCACCGGCCTCGGCGCCGCCATCTACGTCCTGGGCGCCTGTTGCGGCGCGCTGTTCTTCGGCTGGCTGACCGACCGCTTCGGCCGCAAGAAGCTGTTCATCGTCACCCTCGCCGTCTACCTCTTCGGCACCGCCATGACCGCGTTGTCCTTCGATCCGTGGTGGTTCTTCCTGTTCCGGTTCGTCACCGGCGCGGGCATCGGCGGCGAATACGCGGCGATCAACTCGGCCATCGACGAGCTGATCCCGGCGCGGCACCGGGGCCGGATCGACCTCATCATCAACGGCACCTACTGGGCGGGCGCGGCCTTCGGCGCGCTGCTGACCGTGCCGATCCTGACCCAACTGCCGGTGGCGTGGGGCTGGCGCGTGGCGTTCGGCCTGGGCGTCGTGCTGGGCCTGGTGATTCTGCTGGTACGCCGGCACGTTCCGGAGAGTCCCCGCTGGCTGTTCATCCACGGCCGCGGCGACGAGGCGGAGGCGCTGGTCCGCGGCGTCGAGAAGGAGGTCGAACGCGAGGACAACGTCACCCTGGAGCCGGTCGACACGTCCATCGAGATCCACCAGCGCAAGACGATCAGCTTCACCACGATCGCGAAGACGCTCGTCCGGCAGTATCCGAAGCGTGCCGCGCTGGGCTTCGCCCTGTTCATCGGCCAGGCGTTCCTCTACAACGCGGTCACCTTCGGGTACGCGCAGATCCTGCAGACCTTCTTCGAGGTGCCGTCCGGCAGCACCGGCTACTACTTCGCGGTGATCGCGGTCGGCAACCTGCTCGGCCCGCTGCTGCTCGCGCCGCTGTTCGACTCGGTCGGCCGCAAGATCATGATCACTGGCACTTACGTGCTGTCCGGCGTTCTGCTGCTGGGCACGGCGTGGCTGTTCAGCTCGGGCGCGCTCAGCGCGGTGACCATGACGGCGTGCTGGTGCGTGGTGCTGTTCTTCGCGTCGGCGGGCGCCTCGTCCGCGTACCTGACGGTCAGCGAGATCTTCCCGATGGAAACCAGGGCGATGGCGATCGCCTTCTTCTTCGCGATCGGCACGGCGGTCGGCGGCATCACCGGCCCGCTGCTGTTCGCCGAGCTGGTGGGCACGAAGAAGGTGGGCGACACGGTCCTGGCCTTCTGCATCGGCGCGGCGGTGATGATCGCCGGCGGCCTGGTGGAGGCCGTCCTGGGCGTCAAGGCCGAACGGCGCAGTTGAGCCTCGGAACCCTTAACAATCCCTAAACTTGTCGAATCGTCGGCTTAATAGCTCACGCTATGCCGACATTCGT
>NZ_JBFAZH010000890.1:0-3302 GCF_040681735.1 Actinoplanes sp. NPDC051633
AGCACGCCGTTTCCGGCGCGCCCTACGCGCTGGCCGCGGCGGGCGGACGCCTCTACGCGGCCGGCAGCTTCACCGCGATCGACGGGTACGCGCGCGGCAACCTGGCCGCCTTCTCACTGGCCACCGACGCGCTGGAGGGCTGGCGGCCGAACGCGGACGACTCGGTGCACGCGCTCGCGATCCACGGCTCGCGGATCTACCTCGGCGGCAGCTTCCACCAGGTCAACGGCGTGAGGCGGACCCTGCGGATCGCCGCGGTGACCGCCGGCGGCACCGTCGACACCGGCTTCCGGCCGACCTCCACGGCACAGGTCAACACGCTGGTCGCGGACGACACCGGCGTCTACGGCGTGACCGGCGGGCAGGGCGGCCGGGCGCTCGCCTGGACGGCCGGCGGGAGCCTGCGCTGGCAGCGCGTCTTCGACGGGGACGCGGTGGCGCTCACCCGGCTCGGCGGCGTCACGTACGTCGGTGGGCATTTCGACCGGGCGTGCCTGACACCCGCCAACGGCGCCCAGGGGACCTGCACCGGCGGATCGGTGCCACGGGTCAAGCTGGCGGCGATCGACGCGACCGGCAAGCTGACCTCGTGGGCGCCGCAGGCCAACGGCGTGATCGGGGTGCGCGCGATGACGGTCTCCGGCGCTTCGCTGGCCGCCGGTGGGGACTTCACGACCGTCGGCGGCCGCCCTCGGAAGAGGCTTGCGCTCTTCTGACGATCTGCCAATAGCGTGCCGGGGTCAGGCGGGCCAGCAGGTCACCCAGCCTGGCCTCGCGGGTGATCACCAGCCGGGGGCGGCGCTCCTGGACGGCCCGGACGATGAGCCGTGCCGCCTCCTCCGGCGGCAGCTTGAGCGCCGTTTCGGTGAACGTCTCCGCCTGTCTCGACAGGACGCCGTCCGGGTCCGGGCCGCTGATCCGGGCGCTGAGTGCGATGTTCGTGCGGATGCCGCCCGGGTGCACGACGGTCACCCCGACGTCGCGGCCGGCCAGCTCGTGGCGCAGCGCCTCGGAGAAGCCGCGGACGGCGAACTTGCTGGTCGCGTACGCCACCTGCCCGGCCGGGGCGACCAGACCGAAGAGGCTGGACACGTTCACGATGTGCGAGCCGGGCCGGGCGAGCAGCTGCGGCAGGAACGCCTTGGTCATCCGCAGCACGGCCATCAGGTTGATCTCCAGCAGCCACTCGACGTCGGCCATCGCGTTCTGCTCTAAGGTGCCGATCAGGGTCACGCCCGCGTTGTTGACCAGCAGGTCGGCGCCGCCGTGCTGCGCCCGGACCGCCTCCGCCAGGTCGAGCCGGCTCCGTCCGTCGGCCAGGTCGATCACGTACGTGTGCACCTCGGCGGCGTCCTTGGTGAGGGCGCGGACCTGCTCCAGGCCCTGCTCGTCCCGGTCGATCAGCACCAGGACGGCCTTGCGCCGGGCCAGCTCCAGCGCCAGCGCGGCGCCGATCCCGCCGGCCGCGCCGGTGATCACGCACGTCTTCCCCGCGAACGCGAAGCGCCTCATCGGCTCATTATCGACCGTTCGCGACCAGCGGGATCAGCTCGGCCAGCGTCGTGATCCGGAAATCGCCCTCCAGCCCCCGCAAGGCCGCCGTGTGCGCTCCGGCCGCCCGCGCCGCGACCAGTCCCACGTCGGCGTCCTCGACCACAAGGCAACGTCCCGGGGGTACGCGCAGCAGCTCGGCCGCCGTCAGATAGCCCTCGGGGTCGGGCTTGCCGGCCGCGATGTCATCGGTCGTGACCAGCACGCGCGGGGTGATGCCGGCGGCGCCGAGGCGGGCCCGGGCCAGCCGGGTGTCGGCACTCGTGACGACCGCCCAGGGCACGTGATGCTCATCGAGGGCGGCGAGCAGATCGTGTGCGCCGGCGGTGGCGGTGACGTCGGAGAGGTCGTCGTACTGCAGCTCGAGCTGCCGGGCGACCGCGACCATCGTGGCGGCCTCGTCGAGGTGCGGCAGGAGCCGCCGGACGGTGGGTTCGCTCGGGCTGCCGTGCGCCATCTCGATCGCTTCCCGGGCATCGACGCCGTGCTCGGCGGCCCAGCTGGTCCAGGCCCGCTCGACGGCGCCGTCGGAGCTCACCAGAGTCCCGTCCATGTCGAACAAGACGGCCGCAATGTCCAGATCCGCCACTTACCGCCTCCAGGGCCAGCACAGTCGTCATCGCCAGTCTCGCGATCAAGTCTGCGATCCGCTGCCGGATCCCAGGAGGGAAAGCGGATATGACGAACGACACGACGCGGCGTCACGCTTCGGCCCCACCCGGTTTCGGGTGGGGCCTGCGTTGGGCGGTCAGGGTGTGTTGCGGCGAGTCCGCGTGGACGCTCCGGCCTTTGCGGCGGTCGTGCGCGCGGCGGTGCGAGCCGCCGTGCTGGTGCCCGGGTCTGCGGCCGCCTTCCGAGCCGTGCTGCGTCCGGTCGTGGTGGCCGCCGCCTTGCGGGCGGTTCCGCGCGCCGCGGTGGAGGTCGCAGCGGTGGAGGCCGCAGCGGTCTTGCGGGCACTCGTCGTGCCGGTCTTGCGGGCCGTTGTAGCGGCGCCGGCGGCAGTCTTGCGGGCCGCGGTTCGCACTGCCGTGGCGGTGCCGGCATCGACCTTCTCCGGGGCCGGGTCCGACGATCCCGTGGAGGCCTGGCCGGCGTTCGCGGACTGTGTCGCTTTTCCCGCCTCCGTTGCGGGCTGCGCCGTCTTGCCGGCGGTAGCGGTTGCCCGGTCGCGTTCCTTCTCGCGGCGCACGAGATCGGCGAGCACCGACTTGTCGTACTTCTCCTCGGCCGCCGAAGCCTTGGCAGACGCCTTCTCGACCCTGGCGACTGCCTTCTTGCGCTGGCTGGTCAACCGGGACCGTTCCTTCGCCGCGCTCTTCAGCACACGCTTGAGCCGGGCCGCTTCGGCCTCGGCGTTGCGCAGCGCGCGGGTCTGCGTCTTGGTCAGGTCGGCGTTCGTTCGCAGCCGGTTGTCCAGCTCGGTGACGCCCGCCTTGGCCTGGTCCGCGGCATTCGCGGCGGCGGCAGCCTTCTCGCGACGGCGGTCGAGCGCCCCGGTGGATCCCTTGTCGGCGGGTGCGGTCACGGTCATCACTCCTCTCGCTTCCACCCATTGCCGTACCCGACCCGGCCTCGGGTGAACCATCGCAGCCCTCACCGCCTCTCCGCGGCGACCTCCGGCCCGGGCAGAATCGGGCGGCCACTCAAGTAGCGGGCGGGCCGCTCGTCGCTGCCTCTTCCGGCGTCAGGCCAGCCGGCGGCTCGGCGTCGGCGGCGGTTGCGGCCGGCGGCGCGGGAGAGGTGGGGCCTTC
>NZ_JBFAZH010000891.1:0-3302 GCF_040681735.1 Actinoplanes sp. NPDC051633
GCCGACGCCGCACGCTCGGGCGCCGACGACGCGAACCTCGCGGGCGCCGCCCGCGACTCCGACGGCACCCCGGTGGGCGAGGCCGACCGCGAGGCCGACGAGCGCAGCTCCGGCGCCTCCTAGCCACCTTCCAGCCGCACCTTCTAGCCGGCCGCCGCGCCCAGCTTCCGCACCGCGGTCATGAGCAGGCGCCAGAACGCGTCGACGTCCAGGGCGACCGCGACATCGGCGTTCGGGGCGGTGGCCGTGCGGCGGTGGAGGTCGACCACCGTCGCGCCGCGGGTGTGCGTCCCGGTCAGCTCGACCGCGACCGGGACCGCTGCCGTGCGGACAATCGGCGGGTCCAGCACGGCCGCGATCGCGACCGGGTCGTGCACGGGCGGGTCCGGGAAACCGAAGTTCCGGCGGTAGGCGCCCGCGAAGAAGGTCATCAGCTCGGCGCACACGGCGCCCAGCCGCGTGCCCATGCCCTGGAACTCGGCGATGATGCCGGGCGTCGCCAGGGCCTGATGGGTCACGTTCAGGCCGATCATGGTGATCGGCAGGCCCGAGCGCAGCACGACGTCGGCCGCCTCGGGGTCGGTGACGATGTTGAACTCGCCGTAGGGCGTCGTGTTGCCGCGCTCGGTCGAACCGCCCATGAAGACGATGCGGCGCAGCCTCGAGCTCACGTCGGGATGGGTGCGCAGCAGCAGGGCCACGTTGGTCAGCGGCCCGAGCGCGATCAGCGTGACCGGGTCGGGCGAGCCCGCGACCAGGTCGCGCATCAGCTCGACGGCGTGCACGTCGGCGACCCGCGGCATCCCGGCGAGCGGGACGTCGAGGTCGGGCCCGTCGAGGCCGGACTCGCCGTGGATGTCGCCGGCGACGATCAGGTCGCCGACCAGTGGCCGGTCGCAGCCGGCCGCCACCGGGATGCCCGCGACGCCGGCCAGGGCGAGCATCCGCCGGGCGTTCCTGGTCGTCTTGTCGAGTGTTTGATTGCCGGCGACGGTGGTCACCCCGAGCAGCCGCAGCCGGGGATCTCCCGCGGCCAGCAGCAGCGCGAGCGCGTCGTCGTGTCCCGGATCGCAGTCGACGATCACCGGCAGAGCTTCCACACGACGACGATAGAGGGCGCCGGCGGGCGGGACGGCCCGGCGCTGGGCCGAGGGGGGTGACCCACCGCCTGGCCGGCGGGTGTGCCAGGCGCGCTCCTCTGTGCTCGTATCCATATGATTTCGAACCGTGGCGAAGTATTTCGACGTGCATCCGGACAATCCGCAGGCCCGCTCGATCGGGCAGGTGGTGGGGCTGATCCGCGACGGTGGCGTGGTGGCCTATCCGACCGACTCGTGCTTCGCGCTGGGCGCCCGGATGGGCGACAAGGAGGTGCTCGACCGCCTGCGGGCGATCCGCCACCTCGACGAGCGGCACCACTTCACGCTGATGTGCCGTGACTTCGCGCAGCTGGGCCAGTTCGTGACCATCAACAACGCGTCGTTCCGGTCGATCAAGGCAGCCACCCCGGGGCCCTACACGTTCATCCTGCCCGCCACCCGGGAGGTGCCGCGGCGGCTGCTGCACCCCAAGAAGAAGACCGTCGGGGTACGCATCCCCGACCACACCGTCGCGCAGGCGATCCTGGCCGAGCTCGGCGAGCCGCTGGTCTCCACGACGCTGCTCCTGCCCGGCGAGGAGGAGCCGATGACGCAGGGCTGGGAGATCAAGGAGACGCTCGACCACCAGCTCGACGCGGTCATCGACTCCGGCGAGTGCGGCACCGAGCCGACCACGGTGATCGACCTGTCGGGCGGCGAGCCCGAGGTGCTGCGGGTCGGCGCCGGTGACCCGTCCCGCTTCGCCTGAGCCGGGGTTCCGGGCGCGGAATCGTGCGCGAGGCGTAGGTTCGCGTCATGGCGTCCTTCACCACCACCGACGGGGTCGAGCTCCACCACACCGACGACGGGGACGGGCCGCCGGTGGTGCTGATCGCCGGGTTCTGCGCGCCGGCCTCGGGCTGGGAGTTCCAGCGGCGGGCGCTGCTCGCCGAGGGGCACCGGGTGATCTGCTTCGACCGGCGCAACCACGGCGACTCGGCGGCGGTGCAGCACGGTCAGCGGATGTCGCGGCACGGCAAGGACCTGCGCGAGCTGCTCGAGCATCTGGACCTGCGCGACGTCGCGCTGGTCGGCAGCTCGATGGGCGGCAGCACGATCTGGGCGTACTGCGATCTGTTCGGCGCGGACCGGCTGCGGGCGATCGTGACCATCGACCAGACCCCCAAGATGATCAATGACGACGGGTGGCCGTACGGCTTCTACGGCCTCACCCGTGACAACGTGGGCACGTTCTTCGACAAGGGGGTGCCGGACACCGGGCGCGGCAAGGCCGACCGGCTGGCCGGCTTCGCCGAGCTGGTCGAGGTGCTGGGGTTCAGCCCGCCGTTCGCCGACCCGGCCGACCCGCCGATGCGCGCGCTGCTGCAGGACCACGCGACGCAGGACTGGCGCGACGTGGTGGCCCGGGTGCCGGTGCCCGCGCTGTTCCTCACCGGCCGGGACAGCCAGCTCTGGCCGTGCGAGCACGCCCTCGCCGTCGCGGAGAGCAATGAGCTCGCGAGCGTCACCATCCTCGAGGACTGCGGGCACGCGGTGCACCTGGATCAGATCGAGGCGGCGACCGCGGCGATCGTCGGGTTCGTCCGATGATCGACCGGATCACCGACCCCGACGTCCTGTCCGGCCTCGCGCACGACGACGCCGAGTGGGCGCCCGTGGGCAAGCCCGCCGCCGCCGTCCGGCCGCGCTCGACCGAGGAGGTCGCCGCGGTGGTGCGGGAGTGCGCCGACCAGGGCATCCCCGTGGTCGCGCGGGGCGCCGGCACCGGGCTGTCCGGCGGCGCCAACGCGGTCGACGGCTGCGTGATCATCGATCTGTCCAAGATGAACCGGATCGTCGAGATCGACGCGGACAACATGATCGCCGTGGTGCAGCCCGGCGTCGTCAACGACGACCTCAAGGCCGCGGTCGCCGAGCACGGGTTGTGGTATCCGCCCGATCCCGCCAGCGCGCCGTGGTCCACCATCGGCGGCAACGTCGCCACCAACGCCGGCGGCCTGTGCTGCCTCAAGTACGGCGTCACCCGCGACTACGTCCTCGGCCTGGAGGCGGTGGTCGGCGGCCCGGCGGGTGACTACGGCACCGTGGTGCGGCTCGGCCGCCGCACCACCAAAGGCGTCAGCGGGTACGACCTGACCAGCCTGTTCGTGGGGTCAGAGGGCACGCTCGGGGTGGTGACCGAGGTGACGCTGCGGCTGCGGC
>NZ_JBFAZH010000892.1:0-3302 GCF_040681735.1 Actinoplanes sp. NPDC051633
GGTGCAACGCGGACACCCCGGCGCTGGCCAGGTGGGTCACCTCGCTCAGGTCGACGGTCAGCGGCAGCGTGCCGCCCCGGCTGCGCTGCAGCAGGCCGTGCCGCAGCCGCTCGGAACTGAGCGCGTCCACCGGCCCGGTCACCCGCACGACGCCGTCGCCGTCCGGCCGTCGGCGATCTCGAACGGCGCCGGTGCGGCCGCGGGGTGGATCGTGGAGAGCTCGCCGGTCAGCATCCGGGCCGGCCGGGTCAGCGTGTGCCGCACGGTGGCCACCGTCCCGTTCGCCGCCGGCTCCACCCGCATGCTCTCCACCAGCTGGGCGGTCAGCGCCAGGCCGCGGCCGCGGTTCGACTGCCGGGCCGGCTCCCGCCACCTGCCCTGGTCGGTGACCGTCGCCTCGAGGCAGCCCTCGACATTCAGCCCGGCGTGCAGCTCGAACATCGGATCGGCCGGTCGGGTGGCGCCGTCGAAGGCGTGCTCGATGGCGTTGGTCATCAGCTCACCGAGCGCGTGCTGCAGCAGGAACATGTCCCGCTCCGAGGTGCCGATCCGGGTCAGCCACTCACCGATCGCGGCCCGCGTCGGCCGCAGCGACTCCGGCTCGGCCGGCAGCCGCAGGTCGAGGGGGTCCGGCGGGTCGACACGCTGGGCGGCGAGCAGCGTCACGTCGTCGCTGTGGCCCGTCGTGCGTACCAGGAGCTCCACGGTCTGCTCGCAGACCCGCTCGGCCGGAGTCGCTGCGGGCGCCCGCAGCGCTCGCCCGGCCGCGCTGTCCGCCGCCACGTGCGCCAGCTCGGCCGTGCTGCCCGGGATGGTCCGCCCGGGCCGCTCCAGGATGCCGTCGGTGTAGAGAAGCAGAAGGTCACCGGTGGCCAGCGCCGCGGTCCGCACGGGGAACGACCCGCCGGTGCCCAGCGGTGTCCCGCCCGTGCCGGGCAGGAACCGCGTCTCCCCGGCGGCGGTGATCACCAGCGGCGGCGGATGCCCGGCCGTGCAGTACGACACCGAGCCGTCCGCCTGGTCCAGCAGCGCGAGGCAGACCGTCGTGGCGTGCGCCGCGGGCAGCCGGCGGGTGAACCGGTCGGCCGCGCCCAGCGCCTCGGCGATGTCCGCACCGGCGTCCAGCCGATCCCGCAGCACCGCCCGCAGCTGACCCATCACGCCGGACGCGGTCACGCCGTGCCCGACCACGTCACCCACCACGAGCGCGACGGTGCCGTCCGGCCGGGTGATCGCGTCGAACCAGTCGCCACCGGCCGAGGTGTCCCCGTCGGCGAGCAGGTAGCTGGCCGCGATCTGGGCGCCGGGCAGCACGGGCAGCCCGGCCGGCAGGAGTTCGCGCTGAAGGGTGTTCACCACGTCGCGCGACTGCCGCAGGCGCTCCTGCATGTCCTCGGCGTGCGACACGGCGGCGAGCCGGGCCTTCACACTCTCGGTGACGTCGAAACCCGTCCCGATCACGCCGCGGAGGGCGCCCTCGGCGTCCCGCCACGGCACGATCGTGAAGTTCACCCAGATCTCCAGCACCGAGCCGTCCGGCGCGCCCAGGTGGAACCGCCACTCCTGCCCGCTGACCGGTTGCTCGGTGCGATAGACCTCGTAGTACGCGTCGACGATCTGCTGGCCGCGCAGATCGCTGATGACCTCGCGCATCGGCGCGCCGAGCAGGTCCCGCCCCGGCAGCAGTGACCGCGTCACCTCACTGTGGGCCACCACCCGCAGGTCAGGCCCCTCGCAGACGGCCAGGATGAACGGCAACTGCTCGATGGCGGAGGCGACGGTCACCGTGCCATGGTGCCCCATCGCCGGGCGTCCGGCTCACTCCGCGAGGGGAAGCTCGATCGTATGGGCGGTGTGACTTGCCTTGGTGGCGAGATACCGCACGTTCGCGGCGGAGACGTGGACGCCGGTCGGGATCTGCTCCTCGACCTTCACTCCGTTGGCAATCAGCTGGGCAGCTTTGTCCGGATTGTTGCTCAGCAGCCGGATCCGTTCCGCCCCGAGCGCGATCAGCATCTGCGCCGCCGCGGTGTAGTCCCGCTCGTCCTCACCGTGCCCCAGCGCCACGTTGGCCTCGTAGGTGTCCATCCCCTCGTCCTGCAGCGCGTAGGCGTCCAGCTTCGCGTACAGGCCGATGCCACGACCCTCCTGCCGCAGGTAGAGCAGCAGGCCGCCGGTGTCGGCGATGCGCTCGACCGCCTCGCGCAGCTGCGGGCCGCAGTCGCAGCGCTGGCTGCCGAAGACATCGCCGGTGAGGCACTCGCTGTGCGGCCGGACCAGCGGTGGACGGCCGCCGACCGAGGACCGCGCGATCGCCCGCCGCCAGTCACCCAGCCCCAGGGCGAGATGCTCCTTGCCGTCCACCAGCCCGTCGAACGTGAAGACGCGTGCGGTGGCGGTGTAGCCGTCGCCGAAGCGAAGGGGAACGGTCACCTGGGTGCGGATGACAGCCTCGGTTATGTCCGTCATGGGTCCTCCTCGACCTGCGTCACCGTCCCGCGACGTGCCCCGTACGCGATGGCGATCTCCACGATTATCCGAAATCGATCGCGGATCAACAGGGTGATGAGAATCGCTCGGATCAGACACCGCTGTGTGCCAGCACGCGCACCGGGCGCTGGACCGGGATGATCACCTGCTCCGGGGCGGTCTCGACCACGACCGGCTGCGCCTGCGCGGCCCGCATCTTCGCCGCGCCGCGCGCGATCAGCACCACGGCGCCGGGCAGCGCCGCCACGAACGCGAGCACCCCGTAGACGACCGCGATGGTCAGGCCCTGGGTGGCGCTCATCCCGGCCGCGGCGAACGCCCACGCCGTGACGCCCTCCCGCGGACCCCAGCCGCCCACGTTCAGCGGCAGGGCCATCGCCAGCAGTGCGAGCAGCATCAGCGGCGCCAGCCGGAGCAGCGACGCGGTCGAACCGGCGGCCCGGGCGGCCACCACGAACGTCGCCAGATGGCCGGCCAGCACCACCGTCGACGCCAGCACGACACCCGGCAGGTTCCGGCGCGACAGCAGGCCGGTGCGGATCTCGGTGAGCCCGGTCCGGGCGGCCTTGGCGACCCGCGAGGTGCCGCTGCGCAGCCGCCGGGTGGTGACCGCGACGATCGCGCCGGCCAGCACGACGGCCGCGCCGATCGCCGCGGCCGCGGATCCGTGCCGCTCGAGGACGGTCAGAACCGGCGAGGGTACGGTCAGCAGCACGGTCACGCCGACCGCGATGAGCACGATCTGCCCGGCGGTCCGTTCCAGCACGACGGCGCGTACGCCTCGGGCGACGTCACCTTCGTCCCGGCCGTGC
>NZ_JBFAZH010000893.1:0-3296 GCF_040681735.1 Actinoplanes sp. NPDC051633
ATCGGCTCGTGGGGGCTGACGCTCCGCGACGTCTGGCACGCCGGCGGCGACTCCACGCCGGCGTTCCTCGTCTCCATCGCGTACCCCATCGGCGATCTCGTCCTGGCCACGATGGCGGTGCTGCTCGCGGCCCGGACGCGCCGGGGCAACCGCACCGAGGTGGTGCTACTGATCGGCGGGCTGCTCGGGATGACCGCGTCGGACGTGCTGTTCGCGCTGGCCACGGCCGACGGCACCTACCGCTCGGGTGCCCTCTCCGACGCCGGCTGGGTGATCGCGTTCGCCGCGTTCGCGATGGCCGGCTGGATCGCGTCGCGCCGGTCGGAAGCCCTGACCGCCAACAGCCGGTCGCACACCGGCCGGGCCCGGCGCTGGCAGCTCGTCCTGCCGTACGTGCCGTTCGGGATCGCCGCGATCATCTGCGTCGCGCAGGTGCTGTTCAGCGACGCGATGGACGCCCCGCAGTCGGTGGCGCTGCTCTTCGGCGTCGGCCTGGTGCTCGCCCGGCAGTTGGTCACCATCCTGCGGAACTCGACACTCACCGAGCAGCTGCGCTTTCAGGCGTTCCACGACCCGCTCACCGGGCTGGGCAACCGGGCGCTGTTCACCGTGCGGATGGAGCGGCTGCTGGCGGCCGGCACCCCGACCGTGCTCTACCTGGACCTGGACGACTTCAAGCTGGTCAACGACAACCTCGGCCACGACGCCGGCGACGACCTGCTGCGCGGCGTGGCATCTCGGCTGCGGGACAGCTTCCCCGAGGCGGCGGCGATCGCCCGGCTGGGCGGTGACGAGTTCGCGGTGCTGCTCGCGAGTGGGCGCCCGGCGCTGGACGCGGAACGGATGCTCGCCACGCTGCGGCGGTCGTTCCAGGTTGGCCCGCACATCATGGCGGTGACCGGGAGCATCGGCGCGGCCGTTGCCGCCGGGGCCGGAACCGAGGCCGAGGACCTGCGCAAACACGTCGACCTGGCGATGTACGCGGCCAAGGCGAAGGGGAAGAACGCATACGCGGTGTTCGAGCCGGCCATGCGCGCGAATTTCGAGGCGGAGATGGCACTGCGTGACGAGCTGCGGTCCGCCCTGCGCCGCGACGAGCTCTCCGTGGCCTACCAGCCGATCGTCGACCTGCGCGACGGCGGCGTGCGCGGGCTGGAAGCGCTGGTGCGCTGGAACCATCCGGTGCGCGGGGAGATCGTCCCGGCGACCTTCATCCCGGTCGCCGAACGGGCCGCCATGATCGCCGAGATCGGCCAGTTCGTGCTGGTCCGGGCATGTGCGGAGTTCGCCGCCTGGCCCGGCGCCGCGGACGGCTACCTGTCGGTCAACGTCTCGCCGTTGCAGCTGCTCGACCCGGCCTTCACCGACCGGGTGGTGGACACCGCCGGGCGGCACGGCCTGCGCCCCGACCAGCTCGTGCTGGAGATCACCGAGGAGGCGCTGGCCGACGAGTCGTACGTGATCCCGGCGCTGACGCGGTTGCGGTCGGCCGGCCTGCGGATCGCCATCGACGACTTCGGCACGGGCTACTCGTCGCTGCGCTACCTGCACCGCTTCCCGGTCGACATCGTCAAGATCGACCGCAGCTACGTGGCGGACATCGGCGCCAACCCGGCCGACGCCCACCTCGTGCAGACCCTGTGGCAGCTCTTCTCGGCGCTGGGCCTGTCGGCAGTGGCCGAGGGCGTCGAGGACCCGGCCCAGGCCACCTTGCTGGCCGCGATGGGCTGCCCGCTGGCCCAGGGTTACCTGTTCGGCCGCCCGGTCCCGATGCACGCCGTCCCGGCGCCACAACGGGCCTGACGGCCCCACCGCGGCGCCCCGCACGCCGTGCCGCACCCCGCCCCGCCGTGCCCGCCGCTCCTCGCCGCCTCTTCCGCCTTGCCGGGAGTGGCCGCGCCAGGTCTAAACAATGAATGGCCTCGCCGAGGAGGGCAGCAATCCACCACGCCAAGACCGCCAAAGGCGCAAAATGGGGCGCGGGCCCCGCCGCCATCCCCACCCCGGCACTGGGTGGGCGGTAGGCCACCTGGCCACACACCGCCAACCCGCACCTGTTCATCCACGTCCGCAACGCGATCACCGTTCGCTACGCCGCGACCATGACCTCGTCAACGACTGCCGGTGACCGGGCACGGTCCTGATCCAGTGGCTCAGTGCGGTCCGCGTCGGAGCCGGTGGACCAGTCCGAGGCAGACGGTGTGAACCACGACGCGGATGCGGGCCCACCAACAGAAGCTGGTGGGCAGCACCGGTATCCGCCAGTGATCACGCATATATCAGCGGGCCACTGGTGATCTTCACAAGCCGAGTGTGACCGGGTCGGAGGGTATCCCGGACGTGAGCAAATCGGTCAGTGATGTGGCGAGGTCGCGGGGCGAGAACAAATCAGGCCCGGGGTAGTTGGCGATCTCAGAGAGTCGCCACCAGCGAAAGCCGGCGAGGTGCTCATCAACGGCGAGTTGGTCGTCGGTGAACTCGCCGTGGGGCTCGAAGTGGGCGGCGCGGATAAGGAAGTAGTCGTTGACCAAGCCGTCCAAGCCGGGCGGCGCATGATCTGCGGCAACGACTTGGTGCCAGACGTGCAGCGGATCAGCGGCGGTGACCAAGCCGGTTTCCTCTCGCAGCTCACGGCGCAGTGCCGACACTCCGTCCTCACCTGGCTCTATGCCGCCACCTGGAGCAGCCCAGACGGCCGGTGCTCCGTTCGGGACCGCTGGGTGGGGGAAGACGAAGCGGCATAACAGGACCTGATCGGCCTCGTCGAGGATGATCGCGCGAGCGGAGGTTCGAAGGTTCAGCGACATGGCAAGCTCCTGATCCTGTGCGCTTAGCACCGCAATGATCGACGTAAGCCGCAAGGCGCGCGCCGCCAGGCCTCTTCGAACAACGCCCGCGCCCCCGGCCGGCCTTCCACCTCCCGCATCCCGTCCTGGCAGAGCTTGAGCACCGGGTTGTCGAGGTCCATGCGGCGATCCCGAGGGCTCGACAGGTCGAGGGTCAAGCCTCCCGGGAAAGCGCGACCACCAGCTTCCGCATCGCGGAGGCCGCGCTCTCGCTCACCGTCGGGCCCAGCACCGCCAGGGTCGACATCAGCGCCGCCACCTCGGGCAGGTCGAAGTCGATGGTGATCGCCGCCCGTGCCGGCCGCAGCCGCACGCCGCCGTCGCGACCCCGGTACGCGTCGACCGGCACGCCGCTTTCGCGCAGCCGCGCGACGTCGCGGGCCACCGTCCGCGGCGCCACCCCCAGCTCGGCGGCCAGCACCGACAGCTCGACCCGCTGCCCATGCGCGG
>NZ_JBFAZH010000894.1:0-3293 GCF_040681735.1 Actinoplanes sp. NPDC051633
GATCGCCCGCTCGAAGCCGAGGACATGCTCGCGTGCCAGGTCGTCGGCCCGGTCGGCGTCGCCCGCGGCGATCGCGTTCAGCAGGGCCACGTGCTCGGTGACGATGTGCATGTCCGGTGTGGACAGCCGGTCGAGGAACATGCAGTGGATGCGGGTCGCCAGGTTGTCGTACCGGATCAGGACGTCCTCTAGGTGCGGATTGCCGGCGGCCCGGTAGATCGCCCGGTGCACGGTGAGATCCCAGCGCATCACGTCGCTGCGGTCGGCCCGGGCGACGTCCAGGCGGTCGATCCGGGACGCCAGGTCGTCGAGATCCGTACGCGTCGCCCGCGGGGCCCGCTCGGCGGCCCGCCGCGCCGCCAAGGGCTCGAGCTGCACCCGGATCTCCGAGATGTGGGCCAGATCGGCGATGTCCAAGCCCGTGGCGAAGGTGCCGCGCCGGGGGAAGGACACCACCAGGCGGTCACCCTCGAGCCGCTTCAGCGCCTCGCGCACGGGGGTGCGGCCGATGCCCAGCGACTCCGCCAGGCGATCGTCGTCGATCGGCTCGCCGGGCTGGATCCGCAACATGATCAGCTGGTCGCGGACGGCCAGGTAGGCCCGGTCGGCCATCGAGGTCGGCGCCGGATCGAGCTCCAGCGGTGCAACAGTCACCGCAGTAATATATCAATGTCAGAACACGAGCGTCACGAAAGGGAGTTCATGACCATCAGCGCCTTCGACCTGTTCAAGGTGGGGATCGGTCCGTCCAGCTCGCATACGGTCGGCCCGATGCGGGCGGCCTGCACATTCGCCGCCCGGCTGGCCGACGAGAGCTTGCTCACACGCGTCGCCCGGGTCCGCTGCGAGTTGTTCGGATCCCTCGGCCTGACCGGGCACGGGCACGGCAGCGTCAAGGCCGTCGTCCTGGGGCTGGAGGGTGAACGACCCGAGCTCGTCGACCCGGCGGAGGCCGAGCCGCGCGTCGAGGCGGTCCGGGTGGCCGGCAAGCTCACGCTGGCGGGGGAACACGTGATCGAGTTCTCGGTGGACGACGACGTGGTGCTGCATCGCCGCAAGCGACTCGACTTCCACACCAACGGCATGCTGTTCGTCGCCCTCGACGCCGACGGGCGGGAGCTCGATCGGCGTGAGTACTACTCGGTGGGTGGTGGCTTCGTCCTCGACCAGGACGAGTCCGGCCGGCCGGTGCTGGTGGAGGAGAGCACGCCGGTCCGCTACCCGTTCCGCACCGGGCAGGAGCTGCTGGCGCACACGCGGGAGTCCGGGCTGCGGATCAGCGACATCATGCTCGCGAACGAGCTCTCCTGGCGCACCGAGGCGGAAGTCCGCAGCGGCCTGCTGCACCTCTGGCAGGTGATGCAGGAGTGCGTCGAGCGCGGCACAAGGACGCCCGGTGTGCTGCCCGGCGGGTTGAAGGTGCGGCGCCGGGCGGCAGCGCTCCGGTCGCAGCTGGAGAGCCGGCCGGACGATACCGATCCGCTGCGGGCGATGGAGTGGGTCACCATGTACGCGCTGGCGGTCAACGAGGAGAACGCCGCCGGGGGCCGGGTGGTCACCGCCCCGACCAACGGCGCGGCCGGGATCGTTCCGGCCGTCCTGCACTACTACCGCGACTTCGTCGACTCCTACGGCGAGGACGGCGTGGTGCGGTTCCTGCTGACCGCGGCGGCGATCGGGTGGCTGTTCAAGGAGAACGCGTCGATCTCCGGCGCCGAGGTCGGCTGTCAGGGCGAGGTGGGCTCGGCGTGCTCGATGGCCGCCGCGGGCCTCGCCGAGGTGCTCGGCGGCACGCCGGAGCAGGTGGAGAACGCCGCCGAGATCGGGATCGAGCACAACCTCGGGCTGACCTGCGACCCGGTGGGCGGCCTGGTGCAGATCCCGTGCATCGAGCGCAACGCCGTCGGGTCGATCAAGGCCATCACCGCCGCCCGCATGGCCGTGCGCGGCGACGGCCGCCACCACGTGACGCTCGACAAGGCCATCAAGACGATGCGGGAGACGGGCGCGGACATGAAGGACAAGTACAAGGAGACGGCCCGCGGCGGCCTCGCTCTCAACGTCGTGGAGTGCTGACCGCCGACGGCACCCGGCTCGCCCGCATCGTCAGCCGCCTTCCTCCACCCTCGGGCCGGGGTAGCGGGCGAGCATCTCGCGGATCTCGGTGGCGTCGGTGTTCGCGCCGAAGAGCTCGGTGCCCGGCTGCATGCGTAAGCCCTCGGCGAGCGGGCCCGCGACGACCGGGTCGAAACCCAGCGCGTCGACGAACGCCGAGACCGTTTCGACGTCGGCGGGATCGTCGCCGGCCAGCGCGATCGCCTTGCGATCGGGGGCGCCCGGCGGCCGGGCCCCGCTCTCGAGATCGTGGTAGCCCATGTGGTTGAAGGCCTTCACCACCCGCGACCCCGGCAGGAACGCCCGCACGATCTCGCTGGAGGTCGTGCGTGGGTCGGTGAGGTCGTCGCGGATGCCGTCGACCTCCCACCAGTAGTTCATCGCGTCCACCACCAGCTTGCCGCGCAGCCGGTCGGCCGGGATCTCCCGGTACCGGCCGAGGGGCAGCGCCAGCACCACGATGTCGGCCTGCCCGGCGGCCTCGGCCGCGGTGACGGCCGTGGCGCCGGGGGTCAGGACGTCGACGATGAGGGCGATCTTCGCCGGGTCGCCGGAGCCGGCGATCAGCACCCGGTAGCCGGCCGCGACGGCGAGCCGGGCCAGCACGGTGCCGACCTTGCCGGCGCCGAGAATGCCGACCGAGGTCATCGGTCAGCCCGCCACGATCTCGCGGACCATCGGCGCCACCTTCGAACCGAACAGCTCGACGGCTCGGGTCCGGGCGCCGACCTCCTGCGGGCCGACGGTGTAGATCAGGTCGAAGCGGCCCACGCCCAGCGCCTGGACCGACGCGGCGATCTTGCGGGCGACGGTCTCCGGCGAGCCGACGTAGAGCGAGCCGTGCTTCACCTCGGACTCGAACTGGATGCGGCTCATCGGCGGCCAGCCGCGCAGCTTGCCGATGCGGTCCATCTGCACCTTGTACGCCGGGAAGAAGAGTTCCTTGGCCTGCTCGTCGGTGTCCGCGACGAACCCGGGGGAGTGCATGCCGACCGGGAAGGCCTCGGTGCCGAGCTGCTCGGTGGCCCGGCGGTAGAGGTCGACGTACGGCGCGAACCGCTCCGCCTGCCCGCCGATGATGGCCAGCATGAGCCGCAGCCCGTGCCGGGCGGTGCGCACGACCGACTGCGGGGAGCCGCCGACGCCGACCCAGGTGGGCAGCCGCCCGGACTCCGTCT
>NZ_JBFAZH010000895.1:0-3289 GCF_040681735.1 Actinoplanes sp. NPDC051633
TGGGCCCCCCCGAGCAGCTCCCACACCCCCCCTCGACCCACCTTTCTGCGGGGGCCGGGGGCGGTCGGCGCCCCGCTACCCCCGGCGCGGGCCCACCCCCACGACGCTCAGGGCCAGCCAGGCGGCCGTCGCCACCGTCAGCACCGTCGCGGCCCACTCGGCGTGCACGAGGCCGGCCACCCCGCCGATCAGCAGGCCGCTGATCGCCGCCGACACGCGGGTCGGGCGCTCGCCCAGCGTCACCGCGCCGATGTCGGCCATGCCGGCCGCCGTCGCGCGCGCTCGCACGTACTCGTGCAGCCAGCTCACCCCGCCCGCCGCGACCGCGAGCCACGCCGGCGCCCCGCCCACCCACAGCGCGACCAGCCAGGCCGCCTCGCCGAGCCGGTCGGCGACGGAGTCGACGACGAAGCCCGCCTTGCCGGCGCGGCCGGTCACCACCGCCACCGCGCCGTCGAAGGAGTCCGCAAACGACGCCGCCAGCACCAGCAGGGCGGCCACGATCAGGCCCCAGAATTTCCATGATGCGGCCACCGGCACCAGCAGGCAGAGCAGCAGGCCGATCAGCGTGACCGTCGTCGGCCCGATGCCCAGCCGGCCGAGCAGCCCACCGGCCCGCCACGCGATCCGCACCCAGCCGCGGACCAGCGGCGATGCCCGGTGGACGTCGAACCCACCGTGCAGCGCGGACCAGGCGGCCGCGTAGTCGGGCCAGTTCAAGCGAGCGCAGCCGGCGCGAGCTGCTGCCAGACCTCGCGCGTCGCGGTGGATCGGTTCATCGTGATGAAGTGGATGCCCGGCACGCCCTCGTCGAGCAGCCTGCGGCACATCTCACTGCACAGCTCGATGCCGAGCGCCCGCACCGCCCGCTCGTCGTCGGCGACCCGCTCGAATCGGGCCAGCAGCGCGGGCGGGAAGGGCGCGCCGGACAGCTGCGCGGCGCGCTCGATCGTGCCCATCCGCAGCACCGGCATGACGCCGGGCACGATCGGGGTGTCGCAGCCGGCGGCGGCCACCCGGTCGCGCAGCCGCAGATACTCATCCGCCTGGAAGAACATCTGGGTGATCGCGAAGTCGGCCCCGGCGCGGCACTTGCGGATGAAGTTGCGGGTGTCGGACTCGACGTCGTCGGACCGCGGGTGCTTGTACGGGAAGGCCGCCACCCCGACCGAGAAGTCGCCGTACTCGCGCAGCAGGCGCACCAGGTCCTCGGCGTAGAGCACGCCGTCGGGGTGGCGCACCCACTCGCCCATCGGGTCGCCGGGCGGGTCGCCACGCACCGCCAGCACGTTGCGGATGCCGGCCGCGGCCAGCCGCCCGATCACGTTGCGCAGCTCGGCGACCGAGTGGTTCACCGCCGTGAGGTGGGCCATCGGCAGCAGCGTCGTCTCGGTCGCCACACGCTCGGTGACCGAGACGGTGGTGTCGCGGGTGCTGCCGCCGGCGCCGTAGGTGATCGACACGAAGTCGGGGCGAAGCGGCTCGAGCTCACGGATCGTCTGCCAGAGCAGCTGCTCACCCTCGCGGGTCTTGGGCGGCATGAACTCGAACGAGAACGTCGGGCTCGGACGAGCGATCAGCTCACCGATCGCCGGAGTGGCGGGGAGCTTCGAGGGCAGGCCGAGAGACACACCCCGACTCTACCGGTCGCGCCGGAATGCCGAGCAGAGCGTGAGGGGCTAGCGTGGCGCAGTGGAGTCAGCCCCGCTGGAGCACGCCGGCTTGCGTGACCGCGTCGACAAGGCATTGGCCGCGTTCCTGGCCGGCCAGCGTGCCCGCATGGAGTCGATCGACCCGGCGCTCGCGGAGGTGGCCGACGCCCTCGAGGATTTCGTGCTGGGCGGCGGCAAGCGGCTGCGGCCGGCGTTCGCCTACTGGGCGTACCGCGGGGCCGGCGGCGTGGACACCGACCCGGTCGTGGCGGCCGTGTCGGCGCTGGAGTTGGTGCAGGCCAGCGCGTTGATCCACGACGACCTGATGGACCGGTCGGACACCCGGCGCGGCGAGCCGGCGGTGCATCGGCGCTTCGAGAGGCACCACACCGACCGCGGCTGGCGGGGCGGCGCGACGGCGTTCGGGGACGCGGCGGCGGTGCTGCTGGGCGACCTGGCGCTGGTCTGGTCGGACGAGCTGCTGCACTCGTCGGGGTTGCGCCCCGAGGAGTTGGCCCGGGCGCGGCCGGTGTTCGACACGATGCGCACCGAGGTCACGGTGGGTCAGTATCTCGACGTGCACACCCAGGCGACCGGGGACACGTCGGTGGAGCGGGCGGGCAAGGTCGCGCGGTTCAAGTCGGCGAAATACACCGTCGAGCGGCCGCTGCTGATGGGCGCGGCGCTGGCCGGGGCGGGCGACGAGTTGCGCCGGGCCTACGCGGGGTTCGGGCTGCCGCTGGGCGAGGCCTTCCAGATGCGGGACGACGTGCTCGGCGTGTTCGGCGACCCGGCGGTGACCGGCAAGCCGGCTGGGGACGACCTGCGCGAGGGCAAGCGGACCTATCTGGTGGCGGCGGCGTTCGAGGCGGCTCCGGCCGCCGACCGGGCCGAGCTGGACGCGCGGCTGGGCGATCGGGGGCTGGACGACGCCGGGGTGGAGCGGCTGCGGGCGATCATCCGAGACAGCGGCGCGCTGGCCCGCACCGAGGAGCGGATCGAGGCGCTGAGCGGGCAGGCGCTCGTCGTGCTGCGGGCCGCGCCGGTGGAGCCCGAGGCCGGCCGGGTGCTCGAGGCGCTGGCCGACGCGGCGATCAAGCGCGCTCTCTAGGCCGGTCTCCCCGGTCTTCCTTCCGGAGCCACGCCAGCAGCCTGCTGCCCTCCCCCGCGGCCGGCCTCCGCTGCACGCCGTGACGCCCGAGCCGCACCCAGGTCGACAACGTCAGCAGCACCAGGGCGAAGCCGAAGAACAGGTCCTCGACCGGCGCGTACGCGATGCGCAGGCCGACGATGGCGTCCGGGTCGTAGATCACGATGTGCCGGCCGGTCAGGATGCCGTTGGAGAGCAGCTGAAAGACGATGATGATCGGGTACGTGGCCCAGAACGCGGCCCGCAGCACGAGCCGGGTCCGCAGCACCCACAGATCGGCCGCCACCGCCCCGGCGACCCCGAGCAGGGCCGCCGCCGTGTAGCTCATTCCTCGTCGCCGGCGGGCTTGCGCAACACCGCGCGGACCGCCTCGAAGCCGAGCACCGCGCACACCGGCACGACCACGAAGAACAGCACCTCGTCCAGCGGCAACCCGCCGGGAAGGAGGACGCCGGTGGTCTGCTCGGGGTCGAACGTCCAGTGCCCG
>NZ_JBFAZH010000896.1:0-3286 GCF_040681735.1 Actinoplanes sp. NPDC051633
CGAGTGCCCGCTGCCGACCGCCTTGACCCGCCCGCCGCGCTCGGCCGCCTCCTTGACGAGCGCCGCCACCTCGTCGGCGCTGCCCGGGGTGTGCACCTCGGCGGCGTTGGCCTGCTGGTTGCGGCCCCAGTTACGCCAGCGGGTATCACTCATGACCGCCTTGTCCCTCCACCGAGCGGACAGTCGCACAAAACCAGTGATCGTCAGTATCCCTGGCGTCCCGTCGATGCTGCTCGCTCGTTGATCCGAGTAACGTTCTTTTATCACTGCTGAGAGGGAGTGGCGACGCGTGTCGACACCAACCGTCACCACCGGACCGCTGCGGCGGGTTCCGGTGCAGGGCAGAAGCGTTGCCCGGGTCCAGCGCATGCTCGACGCCTGCGCCGAGCTTGTCGATGAGGTCGGCTACGAAGGCCTGACCACGACCCTGCTCGCCGAGCGGGCCGAGGTGGCCATCGGCTCGGTCTACCAGTTCTTCCCCGACAAGCGGGCCATCGTGCAGGCGCTCGCCATGCGCAACATGGACGCATACCTGCAGGCGCTCGGCGCCCGCTTCGCCAACGAGACGTTCGCCCACTGGTGGGACGGCGTGGACGCCGCGATCGACTCGTTCATCACGATGCACCGCACCGTGCCGGGCTTCCGGACGCTGCACTTCGGCGACGTCGTCGACCTGCACCTGCTGGACGCGGAGCGGGACAACAACGCGGTCATCGCCGAGCGCCTCGCCGAGCTGCTGGTCGACCAGTTCCAGCTGGCCGACAAGGACCGCCTGCGGTTCGCGCTGCAGATCGCCGTGGAGGCGGCCGACGCGCTGATCAAGCTCGCGTTCCGGCGCGTCGTGACCGGCGACGAGGCGGTCATCGGTGAGGCGAAAGCGCTGATCAGGGAGTATCTGCACCGCCACGTCAACGCCGCCTGAGCTACCCGAGAAACGCAAAACCTTCTCCCCGGTACGTAGGGGTCGGCGCCGCCGTGTCACCGTCGACGAGTTGCAGCTCGTTGACGTGTTCACACAGCTCGCCGGCCTTGGCGTGCCGGAACCACACCCGATCGCCCGGCCGCAGGTTCGACGCGGCCGGGCCGATCAGTGGCGTCTGCACCTCGCCGGCGCCCTCGTCGGCGCGGAAGCGCAGGCCGGCGGGCAGGTATGGGGTCGGCAGGCGGGACGGGTGCGCCGGTCCGGAGGCGATCCAGCCGCCACCCAGCACGGTGGCGATCCGCGGGGCGGGCCGCCGGACCACGGAGAGCGCGAAGAGCGCGGCCGGGGCCGGCTGCCAGTTCGTGTACTGGTCGAACAGCGTCGGCCCGTACAGCCCGGAGCCGGCCGCGATCTCGGTGACCGACGGGTCGGCGGCGGTCGCGGCCATGCTGCCGGTGCCGCCGCCGTTCACGAACTCGAGGTCGGCGTGCTCGCGCACGGCGGTGACCGCGGCCGCCCGCCGCTCGGCCAGCTCGGGGAAGGCGCGGCGCTGCATCAGCTGGATGACGCGGCCGCGGACCGGCTGACCGGTCGGCGCGTCGCCGACGCCGGCGATCTGCGCCTCGTAGGCCATCAGGCCGACCAGCCGGAAACCCGGGCGGGCCACCAGCCGCCGGGCCAGCGCCGACGCCTGCCCGGCGGAGTGCACCGGTGAGCGGCGCACGCCGACGTGCAGGGGACCGGCCGGGCGCCAGGACGCGTCCAGCTCAAGGCACAGGCGTACCTCGGCCCGGCGGCTCGGCGGCGCCACCTGGTCGACCAGGTCGAGGTGGGCGGGGTGGTCGGCGATCAGGGTGATGGCGGCGGCCAGCTCGTCGTCCTTGACCAGCTCGGCGATCGCCGAGCGGTCCGCCGTCGGGTACGCGACCAGCACGTCGTCGGACACGCCCGAGCGGACCAGCCAGATCGCCTCGGGCAGCGTGTACGCCATCACGCCGCGCCAGCCCGGCCGGGCCAATGCCCGCTCGAGCAGGGCCCGGCAGCGTACCGACTTGCTGGCGATCCGGATCGGCTTGCCGCCCGAGCGTCGGCTGAGGGCCGCGGCGTTCGCGTCGAACGCGGCCAGGTCGACCACCGCGATCGGCGTCTCCAGGTGCGCGGTCGCACGATCGAGACGCCTTTGCAGGCCAGGCTTGTCGGCGGTCACGCGAGGAAGATAACCCGTCATCGGCGTACGCGAAACACCTTCATCTATGCGCCACCCGAACGAGCGTGCCACCGATGAGCAGCGCTCGCCGGTTAGAGTGCTGCGGGTACTGACCACGGGAGGTAGGACCATCGACACCGACGCGCGCAACGAGGCCGCAGCTCCGGTGGACCTGTCCGGGGTCGCCGCGCTGCGCTCGGTGCTGCGGATCCGCCCCTTCCGGCGGCTCTGGCTCGTGCTCAGCGTCGCGTCGTTCGGCGACTGGCTGGGTCTGCTGGCCACCGCGCTCTTCGCGTCGCAACAGGTCACCGGCAGCGCCGCCCAGGGTGGCGCGTTCAGCGGCACGATCGCCATCCGGCTGGTGCCGGCGCTGATCCTCGGCCCGATCGCGGGCGTGATGGCCGACCGGTTCGACCGCCGCTACACGATGGTGATCTGCGACGTCATCCGGTTCTTCGTGTACGGATCCATCCCGGTGGCCGCGCTGATCCTCGACAACGGCGCGCTGGTCGTGACGTGGGCGGTGGTCGCCACCTTCATCGGTGAGGCCGTGACGCTGATGTGGATCCCGGCCAAGGAGGCCGCGGTCCCCAACCTGATCCCGCGCAGCCGGCTCGAGGTCTCGAACCAGTTGACGCTGATCACCACGTACGGCATCACCCCGATCCTCGCGGCCCTGAGCCTCGCCACGCTGGACGGGATCGTCCGCGGCGGCTTCGGCACCTTGCCCGACTGGGCCGAGCCCGCGCAGATCGGCCTCTACGTCAACGCCTTCTCCCGCCTGGCCACCGCCCTGGTGGTCTTCTTCGGCATCCGCGAGATCAGCCAGGCGCACCGGCAGCGCCACAAGAAGGCCGAGCAGAGCATGCTCCGGCAGTTCGTCGACGGCTGGAAGTACATCGGCACCACGCCGCTGGTCCGGGGCCTGGTCCTCGGCATCTTCGGGGCGTTCGCGGCCGGCGGCATCGTGATCGGCACCGCGAAGTTCTTCACCCTCTCCCTGGGCGCCGGCGAGGCCGCGTTCTCGCTGCTGTTCGCCACCCTCTTCATCGGCCTGGCGGTCGGCATCGGGCTGGGCCCGATGATCGTCAAGGAGATGTCGCGCCGCCGCTGGTTCGGCCTGAGCATCGTGCTGGCCAGCGGCTCGGTCATCTTCC
>NZ_JBFAZH010000897.1:0-3282 GCF_040681735.1 Actinoplanes sp. NPDC051633
CTTCTCGGAGGTCTGCACCATGCGCGGGCGACCGTCGCGCGTGGTGATGGTTGGGAGTGAACGAGCTGAGCTGCCGTGAGCAGGTCGCCTCAAGACCACGCCCCCGGCGTTGGAGCGCCGGGGGCGCCAACGGCCACTCTCCAACGGCGAGGAAGGAGGTTTGGACCTATGGCTAAAGGCAAGGGCAAAGTTACCAGTTCGAAGGTGGCCCGCAAGGCGTCGGCCGTAATGCGCGACGGTCGCTCGTCGGCGCGTTCTCGAAGCATCGCGGCCAGCGCGGTGGCGCAGGCAGCAGGCAAGGGTAAGGGCAAGCGCTAGATCGGCGCGCACGGCGGGCCGAGGTCTCACGGGCCTCGGCCTCAGCGTGCTAGTCGCAGGACGCAGCATTGCCGCAGCTCGATCACCATCCGATTCAATGCCTGGCGCTGACCGATTGACGGCAGTCGTTGACGGCGACGCCAACAGTCGCGACGAGCCAACGACATGCGCAGCCGGACACGAGCCGCGGACCACCGGTCGTTGCAATCGCTGACGACGGATGCACTCCGCGCTGGCAGTGTGAGGGTATGCGCGGAGGATGCGGACAATGACCCTGGACTGTCATCAACGTTCACTCGCAGACGACGCCATCGCCATCTCTGTCGCGGTACCAGTTGTACTCGGTTTCGCCTTTGTAGTAGGGACCGTAGCCGGCGGCCTGAGCCTTGGCGCAAGTGGAGAACCGAGGGTCGGTGCCTCCGCCCCCGTCGTCTGGCTCTTCAGGCTCCTCGTCTGTGCTGCCCCACTCGCATGCCACGCCGTCGCCGTCGCTGTCGAGCGCCTTGCGGTAGCCCGGTTCTCCTTCGTAAAGCGGGGCCTTGCCGGCATCGTCAACGGCGGTGCAGTTCTTGTAGTACACCGGCTTCGGCTTGGGCTTGGGGGGTGTCGTGGTCGGGCTCGGCCTTGGCGGGACGGTTGTGGCCACAACCGTGCTACTTGGCGGCGGGGACACCGTGGTCGGCAGAGCGGCGAGGGGCGCGGTCGTGGCCGGCGTGTCCGGCGCCTGCTGGGGATCATCTCCTAGAACTGCGCCGATCGTGATGAACGGTCCGCAGACGCAGAGCAGCAGTGCGCCGAAGACTGCCAGGATGATCTTATTGGTGCGCTTGCGCCTCGCAATGGGGTCGGGTGGAACGGTGCCGGGGACGGCAGTGAACGGGACTGTCGGTGGCGGCTGGGGCGGCAGCCCGTCGGAATGCGGTTGCTGTGGGCCTCGCTGGGGGTCTTGCGACCAGGGGTCCTGTGGAGGCAGGTTTGTCACCGACCCAGTGTGAATCCGACTCTGTGTGCTGGTGGTCGTACGAATGGTTATATAGACCAGACGATCATTGCTGATTCGCAAGTATCTCGGCTAGCGTCCCCCGGCAAACATCTCGGGCGGTGCCGTTCCGGGCTGGCAGCGTAAGAATCGGCGAGCCGTCCATACAGCCACCTGTACAGCCAAGGCACCCCGCTCAGGCCGACATCGCCCGACAGTGGCGGACGGGCTGAACAGGAACGCCGCTCCCCTGCCAGCCCGTCCTGATCTACTTCTAATCCGTCGGTCGCAGGTTCGAATCCTGCCGGGCGCGCCAGCTCACATCCTTGATCACGATCATCACAGATGGCTTCCGTGCCGTTTCGTGCCCTGACACCATGTCCGGATGATCGGACAATGGCACGGCCTCATCATCGACTGCCCGGACCCCTCCCGCCTGGCCTCGTTCTACCAGGAACTCATGGGCATGCAGCGCGTTCAGGACGAAGGCGACTGGGTCGTGATCGGAGATGCCCCGGATCGCCCGGGCATCGCGTTCCAACGCGTGCAGACCTTTCGCGCTCCCGACTGGCCAGATCCGGCGCACCCCCAGCAGATGCATGTCGACGTTCGAGTGGACAACCTCGATGAGGCCGAGCAGAAAGTTGAGGCATTGGGTGCGTCCCGCCTGCCCGGTGGCGGCGACCGGTTCCGCGTCTTTGCCGATCCTGTCGGCCACCCTTTCTGCTTGGTTTCCTGGTGATGAGCACGCCTCGTTGATCGAAGGTACGATCTCCGCTTACACGTGTCACCTGACCGAGCGGAAGCGTCGATGGAGAGCATCACCAAGAACCGCCAGTCGTCGGCCACTCTGCGGGCGATGGTCGAACGCGCGTACGGGCCGGATCAGCTCCCCGAGGACGAGGACTGGGCCGCCGAGCTGGGGCACGGCTGGTTCAACGTGGCGTACCGGATCAGCCTGCGCGACGGCCGCAAGGCCGTGCTGAAGATCGCGCCGCCGCCGCACGTCGAGGTGATGACCTACGAGCGCGGGGCAATGGCGACCGAGCTGGCGGCGCTCGAGCTCATCCGCACGCACACGACCGTCCCGGTGCCGGCGGTCGACTTCGCCGATCGCAGCCACGAGTTGTGCGACGCCGACTACTTCTTCATGTCCTACGTGGAGGGTGACAACCTCGGGATCGTCAAGGACGCGCTTCCGGCGGCGGATCGCGACGCGTACGGCAAAGCTCTCGGCGCGACCACCCGCGAGCTCAACACCATCCGCGGCGCCGCCTTCGGACCGCTCACCGGGCCGGGCGTGCCCACCTGGCGGCAGCTGTTCTCCGGGATGATCGAGGACGTCCTGCGCGACGGCGAACGCCGCGACGTCGACCTCGGCTGGGACTACGGCGACGTCCGGGCGGCGATCGCCCGGCACGCCGGCAGCCTCGACGCTGTGACCGAGCCGCGCTTCGTCGAGTGGGACCTCTGGGACAGCAACGTGATGATCCGCGACGGCGCGATCGCGGCCGTCATCGACCACGAACGCGCCTTCTACGGCGACCCCTCATCGAGGCGGGTTTCGTCGCCACGCAACTGCCCGCCTTCGGCGACCCGTCCGCCTTTCTGCGCGGCTACGGCAAGCCGGATTTCACGGCCGACGAGGTCCAGCGCCGCCGTCTCTACAACCTGTACCAGTGCCTCATCATGACCATCGAGACCGTCTATCGCGGACACACCGATCCCGGTCAGTACGACTGGTCGCGCGCACGACTCGCCGAAGCGATGGCGTTGCTCTGACCGGCCACGCCGAAGCCCTCGGCACCCGGCCGATCGGACGGTTGCTGTGGCAGGCGTGCACGCAGACCACCCTGTCGGTCGGCGTCTACGGCATCTACGCGCTCACCAACGCCTGGTTCGTCGCCCGAGGGGTGGGCCCGGTGGCGATGGCCGCGGTCAACGTCGTCGCGCCCGTACTCCTGGTCCTCGGCGCCGTCGCAACC
>NZ_JBFAZH010000898.1:0-3273 GCF_040681735.1 Actinoplanes sp. NPDC051633
CACCTTCCTCAAGGCGCAGGGCCACGAGGTGGGCAAGTCGCTGCTCGAGGACGAGATGGTCGACACCTGCGCCTCGCTGTTGGCGGAGGCCGGCGGCCGCATCGTGCTGCCGACCGACGTGGTCGCGGCGAGCGAGTTCAGCGCCGACGCCGACACGGTCACCGTGCCGGCGAGCGAGATCCCGGCCGACCGGCTCGGGCTCGACATCGGGCCGTCGTCCACCGCACTGTTCGCCGAGGCGATCAGCGGCGCGAGGACGGTGTTCTGGAACGGCCCGATGGGCGTCTTCGAGCTGGCGCCGTTCGCGGCCGGCACCCGGGGCGTGGCCGAGGCGATCACCAAGATCGACGGCTTCTCGGTGGTCGGCGGCGGCGACTCGGCGGCGGCGGTGCGCAAGCTCGGCATCGACGAGAGCGGCTTCGGGCACATCTCGACCGGCGGCGGCGCGTCTTTGGAGTACCTCGAGGGCAAGACCCTCCCCGGTCTCGAAGCTTTGGAGAAGTAGGTGGCGGACGAGACGCGCCGGCCGATCATGGCCGGCAACTGGAAGATGAACCTCAACCATCTCGAGGCCATCAACCTGGTGCAGAAACTGGCGTTCAGCCTCAACGAGCAGGTGCTCTCCGCGGTCGAGGTGGCCGTGCTGCCGCCGTTCACCGATCTGCGCAGCGTGCAGACCTCGGTGGACGGGGACAAGGTCCAGATCGTCTACGGCGCTCAGGACCTGTCGCCGCACGCCGGTGGCGCGTACACCGGGGACATCTCCGGCGCGATGCTCGCGAAGCTGGGCTGCACCTACGTCGCGGTCGGCCACTCCGAGCGGCGGCAGCACCACAACGAGGACGACGCGCTGGTCAACGCCAAGATCAAGGCCGCGTTCGCGGCCGGGCTCACCCCGATCTTCTGCGTCGGCGAGGGCCTGGAGGTGCGGGAGACCGGCGATCAGGTGGCGTACGTGCTGAGCCAGGTCGACGCCGGCCTGGACGGCATCAAGGGCGACCAGATCAAGCAGGCCGTGATCGCGTACGAGCCGGTGTGGGCGATCGGCACCGGCAAGACGGCCACCCCGGAGGACGCGCAGGAGGTCTGCGGCGCCATCCGGGCCCGGCTCACCGAGTCGCACGGCGCCGAGGTGGGCCAGGCGGTCCGCATCCAGTACGGTGGCTCGGTCAAGGCGGCCAACATCGCCTCGATCATGGCGCAGCCGGACGTGGACGGCGCGCTGGTGGGCGGTGCCAGCCTGGACGCGGAGGAGTTCGCGTCGATCTGCCGGTACCGGGAGCACGTCGCCCGATAAGGGACGCTATTGTTGGGGCCGCTACTTACTGTGGCGCCCGCCCGAGAGGAATGACGACCGACCATGCCGATCGCGTTCGCGTACACGTTGATCGTGTTGCTGATCATCACCAGCATTCTGCTGACCCTGCTGATCCTGCTGCACCGGGGCAAGGGCGGCGGCATGTCCAGCATGTTCGGCGGCGGCGTCACCTCCAGCCTGGCCGGTTCGTCGGTCGCGGAGAAGAACCTCGACCGCTACACGGTGCTGGTCGGCATCATCTGGTTCGCCTGCATCGTGGGCCTCGGCTTCTGGCTGAAGGTCGCGCAGGCAGGCTGACGTTTGTCCTTTAACAAGGGACACAGGAGTCGTAGACTCTGCCGCGCGGTCCGTCCGGGCCGCGCGGCTCTCTTTTTCCTCCAAGATTGCCTGACAGGAGTGGCATCCGTGTCCAGTGGCAGCGCCATCCGTGGCAGCCGCGTCGGGTCCAGCCCGATGCGCCCCGACGAGCGCAGTGAGCCCGCCCCGCGCCGTGAGGTGGTCTATCACTGCGCCGCCGGTCACCGGTCGGTCATCAAGTTCGCCGCCGAGGCGGCCGAGCCCGAGGTCTGGGACTGCCCGCGCTGCGGCCAGCCGGCCGGCCTCGACGAGCAGAACCCGCCGGGGAAGATGCGCACCGAGCCGTACAAGTCACATCTGGCGTACGTGAAGGAGCGGCGCTCGGACGCCGACGGCGAGGCGATCCTCGCCGAGGCCCTGGCCAAGGTGCGTCAGCGGCGCGGGCGGTAGTCAGACGGCGGTGTCCCGGCCCAGGTAGAGCACGCCGGGGGCGCCGAGCGGGATCTCGGTGAAGCCCAGTTTGGCGTAGAAGGCGCGGGCTTTCGTGTTGCCCGGCGCCATGCCGAGGTGCACCTTGGGCACGCCGGCCCGGTGCAGCCCGGTCAGGAACGCCTCCATCAGCCCGCGGCCCAGCCCCTTGCCCTGCCACTCGGGCAGCAGGTCGATGTGCAGGTGGGCGGGGTATTCGGCGAGTTCGGGCACGATCATGCGCTCGGGGTGCAGGTGCAGCCCCAGCATGAAGTCGGTGGGCGTGACCGGCGGCACGGCCGGGTCGGGATAGCGGCCGGCGGTCGCGGGCAGCCACTCGGCCCGACAGCGGTGCGCGAAGGCGACCGTGTCGGCGGTGCCCAGGATGTAGCCGACCGCGTTGCCCGCGCCGTCGTCGATGACATGGGCGTGCTCCGGCTCGAGTGTCACGTACGGCACCGCGAAGATGTCGCCCATCAGCCGGTCGTCGACGTACATGCCGCGGGCGTCCTCCCCGGAGTCGGCGGTGCGGACGCAGATGTCGTACACGGCGTCGAGATCGGCAGGGCGGTAGGGGCGAATCTGCGGGCTCACCCAATAAAGTTTAGAGAGCGCTTTCGGTGTGAGCTGGATCACCCTGGGATCGCCAACCTTTTCGCCGCCCAAGCGTCTCTCCGGACGAAAGATCCCTCACTCGTCTGGAGTTTCCCTGATGCAACGGATGCGCGCGGTTCTGCTGACCTCTGCTGTGGTCGCGGCGACGATCGCCGGCACGGCGATCGCGGCGATGTCGGCCTCGGCGGACGGCGCGCCCCGGCCGGTGCCCGCGTCGACGAGCCCGGCCGGCTTGCAGCCGTCGCCTAGCATCACGCACGGCTCGCAGCCGGGGGAGACCGCGGCGCCGGCGCCGGCCCCGACGACGGTGTCCCCGCAGCCGTCACACACGGCCGTGCCGTCGCCGAGCACTACCGCGCCCACGGTGCCCGCCGGGACGGCTCCGCGGCCCGTGCCGTCGCCGACCCGCACCGCCGGGCCGGAGCCGGTGCCGACGTCGAGCGCGACCCCGGCGCCGGTTCCGTCGCCGACCAGGACCACCACAGCGACCGCCGCACCCGTGCCGACCCCGTCCAGGACAAAGTAAGGCGCGCATGACGTACGTCCCGCCGTTGCCCGCGGCGGCCCGGCCGACG
>NZ_JBFAZH010000899.1:0-3273 GCF_040681735.1 Actinoplanes sp. NPDC051633
CAACCTCGCCGCCGGCAAGACCTTCACCGCCAGCAGCTCCGTCGACGTCTACCAGCCCGGCAACGCCGGTGACTCCAACGCCGGCTCGTACTGGGAATCGGCGAGCAACGCCTTCCCGCAGTGGCTCCAGGTCGACCTGGGCGCCACCGTCGGAGTCAACCAGACCGTCCTCAAGCTCCCACCGGCCGCCGCCTGGCAGACCCGGACCCAGACGCTGACCGTCCAGGGCAGCACCAACGGCTCGTCCTTCAGCACGCTCAAGGCGAGTGCGGGCTACACGTTCAACCCGTCGTCGGGCAACACCGTCACCATCGACTTCACCGCGGCCTCCGTGCGGTTCGTCCGGCTGACCTTCACCGGCAACACCGGCTGGCCCGCCGGGCAGATCTCCGAGCTCGAGGTCTACGGCACCGGCGGCACCAACCCCGACCCCGATCCCGTGGGCTCGAACCTGGCCCTGGGCAAGGCGATCGAGGCGTCGTCGGTCGTGCAATCGTTCGTGGCCACCAACGCGAACGACGGCAACACCGGGACGTACTGGGAAGGCGGCGCGTACCCGGCGACCCTGACGGTCAAGCTGGGCGCCAACGCGACGACGTCGTCGATCGTGGTCAAGCTGAACCCCGATCCCGTCTGGGGGCAGCGTACGCAGACCTTCTCGGTGCTCGGGCGCGAGCAGAGCGCGTCGTCGTTCACAACCCTGGTCGGCTCGGCCACGTACACCTTCAATCCCGCCACCGGCAACAGCGTGACCATCCCGGTGAGCGCGACCGCGGCGGATCTGCGGCTCAGCTTCACCGCCAACTCCGGCGCGCCCGGCGGTCAGGTGGCCGAGTTCCAGATCTTCGGCACCGCCGCGCCCAACCCCGACCTGACGATCACCGGGGTGAGCGCCGCACCGGCGTCGCCGGTGGAGACGGACGCGATCACGCTGTCGGCCACGGTCCGCAACGCGGGTTCCGCCGCGTCGCCGGCTTCGAACGTCAACTTCTACCTGGGTACGACGCGGGCCGGCACCTCGTCGGTTCCGGCGCTCGCCGCCGGGGCGTCCAGCACCGTCACCTTCAACGCCGGCGCACGGTCCGCGGGCACCTACCAGCTGCGGGCGGTCGTCGACGAAGCCAACACCGTGGTGGAGATCTCCGACACGAACAACTCCTACACCGGCGCCAACCTGGTGATCTCGCCGGTGCCGAGCTCCGACCTGGTCGCCTCGTCGGTCACCTGGACGACGGGCAGCCCGGTCACCTTCGGCGTCACCATCCGCAACGAGGGCACCATCGCCTCGGCCGGCGGCGCGCACGGCATCACGCTCACGGTGCTGAACGACGCCGGCGCCACGGTGACCACGCTGACCGGCTCCTACACCGGGACGCTCGCGCCCGGCGCCTCCTCGCCGGCCATCAACCTCGGCCCGTGGACCGCGGCGAACGGCCGTTACACGGTGCGGGTGGTCCTCGCGGCCGACGCCAACGAGCTGCCGGTCAAGCGGGCCAACAACACCAGCGAGCGGTCGCTGTTCATCGGCCGCGGCGCGAATATGCCGTACGAGATGTACGAGGCGGAGGACGGCCGCACCGGCAACGGCGCGACGGTGCTCGCCGCCAACCGCCGGGTGGGCGACCTGGCCGGGGAGGCGTCCGGCCGCCGGGCGGTGACCCTTTCCTCGACCGGCCAGTACGTGGAGTGGACGACCCGCGCCAGCACGAACACGCTGGTCGCACGGTTCTCCATCCCGGACGGCACGACCAGCTCGGTGTCGATCTATGTCAACGGGCAGTCGCACAAGCAGCTGCCCCTGACCTCGAAGTACGCGTGGCTCTACGGCCCCGAGGCGGAGCCGCAGAACTCCGGCACCGGGCCGCGCCACATCTACGACGAGGCCAACGTCATGCTCAACTCGACGGTGCCCGCGGGGAGCACGATCCGGCTGCAGAAGGACGGCGGCAACCCCGGCGCGATCGCCATCGACTTCATCAACCTGGAGCAGGTGGCGCCGATCGCCAACCCCAACCCGGCCACCTTCGTGGTGCCGGCCGGGTTCGACCAGCAGTCGGTGCAGAACGCGCTGGACGCGGCCCGGATGGACACCAGCAAGGCCGGCGTCTACCTGCCGCCGGGTGAATTCCCGACGCAGAACAAGTTCCAGGTGTACGGGCGGGCCATCCAGGTGGTCGGCGCCGGACCCTGGTACACCCGGTTCCTCACCCCGCAGAACCAGACGGAGACCGACGCCGGGTTCCGCGCCGAGGCCAGCGCCAATGGCTCGACGTTCAAGAACTTCGGGTTCTTCGGCAACTACACGATCCGCCGCGACGGGCCGGGCAAGGTGTTCGACTTCAACAACGTGGCGAACATGACCGTCGACAACATCTGGACCGAGCACCAGATGTGCCTGTTCTGGGGCGCGAACGTCGACAACATGGTCATCAAGAACTCGCGGATCCGCAACATGTTCGCCGACGGCCTCAACATGACCAACGGGAGCACCGGCAACCTGATCGACAACATCGACACCCGGGCGACCGGCGACGACAGCTTCGCGCTGTTCTCGGCGATCGACAGCAACAACTCGCCGAACACCGGCAACACCTTCCAGAACCTGTCCAGCACGCTGACCTGGCGGGCGGCGGGCCTGGCGGTCTACGGCGGCTACAACAACACGTTCCGCAACATCTACATCGCGGACACGCTGGTCTACTCCGGCGTGACCATCGCCTCGATCGACTTCGACATCCCGATGCTCGGCTTCGGGGCGTCGCCGCCCACCACGTTCGACAACATCTCGATCGTCCGGGCCGGTGGCCACTTCTGGGGCAACCAGACCTTCCCGGGCCTGTGGATCCACAGCGGTGACAAGGAGTTCCGGGGCATCCGGATCAGCAACGTCGACATCGTCGACCCAACCTACTCGGGCATCATGTTCCAGACCAAGTACGAGGGTGGCCGGGCGCTCGAGCCGGTCACCGACACCGTGCTGACGAACGTGTCCATCTCGGGTGCGCAGAAGAGCGGCGACGAGTTCGACGCCAAGTCGGGCTTCGGCATCTGGGTGAACGCGCTGCCCGAGGCCAACCAGGGCCCGGCGGTCGGCTCGGCGACCTTCACCAACCTGCGCCTGTCCAACAACTGGCGCGACATCGAGAACACCACGTCGACCTTCACGATCATCCGCAACTGACCCGTCCCGCATCCCCGTCCCGCACCACAGGGGCCCGCCTCCTACCCCGGAGGCGGGCCCCGCCAATGGTGCCGCGCAAGAGCTTCCGCCAC
>NZ_JBFAZH010000900.1:0-3266 GCF_040681735.1 Actinoplanes sp. NPDC051633
GGTACGGCTACACGAGCGTCCTGGCGTACACCGCAATGGCGAACGATGGGCGGGTTCCTCGTCGCCCTGGGTTCGCTGCACTCCACGGCGAGGTCCCCCGGTCAGTAGCCAGCAACGTGCGCCGCCTGGCCGAGGTACTCGCCGAATCGACCGGGCGGGTGCCGCGCAGTCGGCGTGATGGGGGCAGTTTGTAGACGTGGTCATCGGCGACCGAGAACCCGGCACGGCCCTCAGGTCGAACGAGCGGCGGTCGTCAAGCCACCCGCGGCCCAGTGTCTGGTGTGGGCAGCTGCAGGTCGATCATCGTGTCCGCGTGCCGGTGAATGATCTTCCAGGCACCGCGATCGAAGCGGAACATCATCGTGACCCGCAAGATCTGCGGTTGCCGCTCGGTGCGCCCTGCGTAGAGGACCGTCGAGCGTTCGATCGCGACCGTGTAGGCCAATCCGCCCCGCACGTCCTTGACCAGATAATCGAAACGCACTGTCGCACCGCTCGGTTGGAACGCGGTCGCCGCGAGCAGGTAGCGCTGCCGGACCTCCGCCACGCCCGCCTCTCCCAGGCCACCGAACCCGCCGAAGATCGACGCCGGGTTCCGCTCGGCGGTCATCGACAACCACGGCGAGGGGTCCCCGTTGACGAAAGCCGTGTTGGCGGCTTCGTAACGCCGCAGGAACCGCTCGAACCCGTGCCTGTCATTGGCAGCCGCAGGGCCGGCGGTGGCCGCATGCCCGGTGAATCCCTGGGAGGCGGCCAAGCCGGCGACTGCCAGGAGCAGCCCGATGATCATTAGTGTGGGACGCTTCATGAGTAACTCCTATCGTCGTCGGCGAACTCGTCCACCTAGTGAGGACGGCTGTCAGGGGTGCCCTGCGGACATCGCATCCCGACCCCCCGAAAGGCGGGCCACGAGCTCGCAAAAGGCAGGTAGGACAGTGATTTGATGTCTCCCGCAGGGGCGACATGCCCGGCTGCCCGGGAACCGATTTCTGGTCCTCCAAGACGCCACAGGGCACCATTGTGGTCGCTGCCGGGCCACCGACAGGCCCCAGTGTCGGATCCACGATGCTGTCGTCGAACAAACACCTGGGAAGGCCGCATGACCCCGCGGATCACCGCAGTCACTTGCAGAGTGGCGTCGTCGAGCGGCGGCGGCAATCGCCTGACGACATACGCAACTGGCAGGGTAAGACCAACGCCGAACGCGGCGGGCATTCAGGGTGATGTGGTTCCCGGTCAGGGCGAGCTGTTCCAGATCAGGCAGAGATAGACGCCGTACCAGGTGGAGATTGCCGTCAGCAGCGCGAACACCACGACCACCGTGGAGCGCCGGGCTGCGGCCAGACCGTAGGCCACGGGTAGCAGCAGGGGAAACGCGGGCAGCAGGTGCCGTGCCATGGTGTGGTAGTACCCCTCGACGCCGACGACCGCCGCGAACATCACCGCGGCGTAGACGACCAGCGGCCAGGGCGTGCGGCTGATCGCGAGCAGCACCAACAGGGCCAGGGCCAGCAGCACCACGAAGGTGGTCACGTAGAAGCCGAGTCGTTGCGGCCGGTTAAGGATTTCGATCATCCGGGTCAGGGTGTAATGGCCGGCGTCGTACGACGCATGCCAGGCCGCCCGTTGCAGGTATACGTAGCCGTCGAAGCGGCCGAGCCGGTCACCGACCCAGGCCACGAACCCGAGGAATCCGAGCGGGGCCAGCGCCCCACCCGGCCACGGACGCCAACCGTCGCGCCGTTGGCACACCGCCACCAGCGCGGCCAATCCGACCGCGGCGATCAGCGCGATGGCGACCGACCGGGTGAGCCCGGCGAACAGGCACAGCACCCCGGCGGTCAGCCACCGCCGGCGCAGCACCGCGAACAGCGACCAGGCGGCCAGCGCGGTGAACACGGTCTCGGTGTACCCCATGGACTCCACCACGGCGTGCGGCACGACCGCCCACAACCCGGCCAGGACGATCCCGGTGCGCCGGTCGCGCAGCTGCGCGCCCACCGCGTACAACCCCCACGCGGCGGCCAGTCCGGCGGCCCAGGACACGGCGATCGCGGCCACCCGGGAGCCGCCGGGCAGCACCGGGTCGAGGGCGGCGATCAACCCCGGATAGAGCGGGAAGAAGGCGAGGTTGGTGGGGGCCAGACCGCCGTCGGGCTTCAGCGGAATCGCCGTGTCGTAGCCCTGCGCGGCGAGGCGCAGGTAAAACCCCCCGTCCCAGCGAGTGAGCACGCCGCTCAAGTCTCGGCCGCGGGCGTCGGCCACGCACCAGAGCACCAGCAGCGCCACGGCACGCAGCCCTGCATACAGCGCCAGTGCCGGCCACGCGGCACGCGGACCGAACCCGGCCGGCGCTTTCACGGACCGATGGCCTCTGCCGAGCCTGGGATTTCGCGGGTGCGCAGGGTGCCGCGCGGCGCCGGACCGGATCGACGGTCAGTCGGCGTCGGCCCGCCACCGGGATCAACTGCCGAAACCTGATCCTCAAGGGCGCCTGCCGCACGCCGCAGCAGATCCAGCTCATCGGTGACGCCGCCCATCCGGACGGCAAGGCGCACACCGTCATCGAGGACCCAAGCCCATCGACGTTCCTCGGGTCTGCGGACGGACACCGCAATCACCACCTGGCGGAAAGCCCCACACCCCGGGAACAACCAGCATGGACGTCTATCGCCACCGCATCGAGGCTATGTCCTCGATCAGACTCGGCTAGAGCTGTCCCAACTCAGACACTGCACAGGCGCTCGGAACTCACGGGCGCAGCTTGCAGCAGACTCATCACAGGTCATGACGGATCCCCGGCGCAGGCGACCCTGTGGAGAAGTGGGGTGCACGAAGGGGCCGGGCGGTCGCACCGCACAAGCCGGCCGACGTCGTCGGCGCAACCAGCTGAGGTCGCGTCGCATACGTCCACACCAGCACGGCTGCAACGGCCTAAAGGTCGGCCACCAGAGGTGGGCCAGATGCACCACCGCTATCTGGATCCGGTTGCCTGGGGTCACGCACCCATCTTCCGGCCGTGTGCAGCGCCTCCGCTGCGTCCGCTGCAAGGCGCCGCACGAGCACACCGGCGGGCAAGACGTCGTGAACAAGCGCCGCCGATTGGCCGGTGAACGGAAGCAATTCCTCCAGCCGGTCCTCGGCCGCGGCGGTTCGCACATCGGCGCGGAGCCGGTCCGCGGCAGCTCGCGCTGCCGATGGGTCGGCGTTCCACCGGTCGATGAACTCCGTACGCTGGGCTCGGGGGACGGCTGGTTCTCCGCCCG
>NZ_JBFAZH010000901.1:0-3263 GCF_040681735.1 Actinoplanes sp. NPDC051633
TGCGGGCCTCGACCATCTGCGCCTCGGCCATGCGCTGCGCCGTGAGGACGCGGTTCATGATCTCCTGCAGGTTGCCCGGGAACACCAGGTCCTTCACGTCGGCCCGGATGATCCGCACGCCATAGCCGGCGGAGACGCCCTCGACGTCGCGCAGGATGTCCTCGCTGAGCTGGTTGCGGTTGGTCAGGATGGTCTCCAGCGTCATCGACGCGAGCGACCGCCGCGCGGCGAGCTGCACGTCGCTGTAGATGCGGTCGTTGTAGTCGGCGACCCGCTCGACGGCCGCTGCCGGGTCGACCACCCGGAAGTGGGTGATGATGTTGACCCGCACGGCGACCTTGTCGGCCGTCAGGATCTCCTGACCCTTGATGTTCAGCTCCCGCTCGCGCACGTCGATCGGGACGATCGCGACGCGCGGGACCCGCCGGCCCGGGAAGCGCCGCTTGGACAGCTCGTATCGGCCCGGCTCGAGCACCTCGTCGAGGCGGCCGTCGATGTAGCGCAGGCCGCGGAATCCGCTGTGGACGATCATCTCGTGCGTGGACATGGTTTCACCTCTGCACCGGGGTCACACTCCCCGGAAATGGAATGACGAAGGGTGGCCCGGAGCGGATCCGATGTGAAGGATCGGTCGCCAGGAGAACAACGGATCAGCGTGGTTGGATCGCCAATGCATCCGCTGCGGAAGCGCGTACTTCTGAAGCCGCCGGGCCGTGATCAGGATGACAAAGCGGGGCAGCGGCCACAACGCAATTTGATCGTGCCGCTCTCAGGAACCCTTGCGAGAATGGTCCGGCACGGACGCTGCTCAAGCTCGGAAAGGACCATTTCGTGGCCGGTGGACTCGTTGCCCTGCTGGATGACGTCGCGGTGCTGGCTCGCACCGCCGCCGCCTCCGTCGATGACATCGGCGCGGCGGCGGCGAAGGCGGGCGCCAAGGCGGCGGGTGTCGTCATCGACGATGCCGCGGTCACGCCGCAGTACGTACGCAGCCTCGCCGCGGAGCGCGAGCTGCCCATCATCAGGCGCATCGCCATCGGTTCGCTGCGCAACAAGTTCCTCATCATCCTCCCGGCCATCCTGCTGCTCAGCCAGTTCGTGCCCTGGCTGCTCACCCCGATCCTGATGCTCGGCGGCGCCTACCTCTGCTACGAGGGCGCGGAGAAGGTGTGGGCGAAGGTCGCCCACCACGACGCGCACGGCGAGGGCGCGGAGGGTACGCAGGACGAGAAGAAGCTGATCTCCGGGGCGGTGCGCACCGACCTGATCCTGTCGGCGGAGATCATGGTCATCACCCTGAACGAGGTGATCGAAGAGCCGTTCTGGTCACTCCTGGCGATCCTGGCGGTCGTCGCGCTGGTCATGACCGTCGTCGTGTACGGCGTCGTTGCACTCATCGTGAAGATGGACGACGCCGGCCTGCGCCTCTCCACCCTCCCCGGAGCGATCGCCTCCTTCGGCCGCGGCCTGGTGAAGGCGATGCCGATGGTGCTGACCGTGCTGACGGTGGTCGGCACCGCCGCGATGCTGTGGGTGGGCGGGCACATCCTGCTGGTCGGCGCCGACGAGCTCGGCCTGCACGCGGTGTACGACGCCGTGCACCACCTGGAGGAGGCCGCCCACGACGCCACGGGCGCTCTGGGCGGGCTGGTCGGCTGGCTGGTCAACACGGTGGCCAGCGCCATCCTCGGGCTGATCGTCGGCGCGCTGGTCGTACTCGTGATCAGCCTGACGCTGCACCGCCGCAAGGCCGCCGCGCAGCACTAGGTTCCGGTCGAGTTGCGGCATGCCGCAGGATGGTGCGATGACGGCATACTGGATCAACACCTTCACCGCGATCCACGACGAGACCAAGCTGGCGCGATATGTCGAGCTGGCCGGCCCAGCGATCCGAGCGGCGGGCGGCGTCTTCCTGGCCCGCGGCAACCCGGTGCACGTGCTGGAGGGCAGCGCCGGGCTGCGGACGGCGGTCATCCGCTTCGAGAGTGCCGAGGCCGCGGTGGCCGCGTACCACAGTCCCGCCTATCAAGCGGCGGTCGCCGCACTCGGCGACGGGGCCGAGCGCGACATTCGCGTCGTGGACGCCGTGGCGGATTGATCACGGCCCGCCCAGGTCCCGCCGCAGTTTGATCAGGCTGGCGGCGAGCAGGCGGGAGATCTGCATCTGGGAGACGCCGATCTGCGCGGCGATCTGCGCCTGCGTCTGGTTGCCGTAGAACCGCAGCGTGAGGATCCGGCGCTCGCGATCGGCCAGCCGGGCCATGGCTGGGCCGAGGTCGAGCCGCATCTCGGCGAGCGCGAAGCCGTGTTCCTCGGCGCTGATGGTGTCACCCAGCGCGAGGGACCGGTCGCCGCCGACGGGTGACGACAACGACGATGCCCGGTATGCCCGTGCCCCGTCGAGCCCCTCGATCACGTCGTCCTGGGGCACGCCCAGATGGGCGGCGATGTCCGCGACGGTCGGCGTGCGTCCGAGCTGCGCCTGGCAGGTGCTTCTCGCGTCGTTGATCGCCAGCCACATCTCCTGCAGCCGGCGCGGCACCCGCACGGACCAGGCCCGGTCCCTGAAGTGCCGCTTGATCTCGCCGAGGATCATGGGCAGCGCGTACGCGACGAAGTCGGCGCCCTGTTCCGGGTCGAACCGGTCGACCGCCTTGATCAGGCCGATCGTGGCGACCTGACGCAGATCGTCGAGGGGTTCGCCGCGGCCGGCGTAACGCTGGGCAAGACGCCGCGCCATCGGCAGCCACGCCTCGATGGCCTGCTCGCGCAGCGCCGGGCGGGCGGGATGGCCGGGCGGAAGGGATGCGAAGTCGGTGATCGCGTCGACGGCCTGCTGGTCGCGACCCGCCGACGGGGACTCGGTCGGTGTGGGCCCTGCGAGCATGGCGTTCCTCTCGAACGCAGAGCTGCTGGATCCGGCACACTTCTCGACCGTTGAGCCGACCTTAGCCGAAGGCCCGATCGCCGCCAAGCCGATCGGCCGACGAGGCGGTGGCTCACGGGTTGATGGTCAGGATGTTCCGCAGACCGCTGAGGTCGAGCACCTGCGCCGCGAGGCCGCGTGCCCCGCGGACCGCGAAACGACCACTCTCCCGGGCGGCCCGCAGATGCGCGAGGGCGAGCACGTTCGCACCGGCGGCGCCGAAGAAGGACGTGGCGCTGAGGTCGCAGCAGACCCGGCGGCCGGGGCGGATGACCTTGGTCAAGGCGGCCAGCAGGACCGGGGCCGTGTCGGCGTCGACGTCACCGGTGACCGCGAC
>NZ_JBFAZH010000902.1:0-3249 GCF_040681735.1 Actinoplanes sp. NPDC051633
AACGTCAATAAAGCAATTGGAATAAAGCAACGAAAGGAGTTGAAGAAAATGAGTGAGAAAACTAAGAAAAATATTCGCGCGGTAGTTCTCCGCGATGCGGGCGGCCGCGCCGATCGGCCGGCCGCCGGCGGCGTGCGGGCTGATGATCACGTTCGTCTCGTCCCAGAGCGGCGAGGTGTCCGGCAACGGTTCGGTGTCGAAGACGTCGAGGGCGGCCCCGGCGAGACGGTGGCCGCGCAGGGCGTCGAGGAGCGCGGCCTCGTCCACCGTGGCGCCGCGGCCGACGTTCACCAGCCACGCGTGCGGCGGCAGCAGGGACAGCACCTGCGCGTTCACCGCGTGTTCGGTCTCCTTGGTGGCGGGCAGGATGTTGATCAGCACGTCGGTCTCGGGCAGCAGGCCCGGCAGGTCGGCCGGGGTGACGACCCGGAACCCGTGCCGCTCCCCCGCCGTCCGGGCGACGCCGGTGACCCGGGCGCCGAGGGCGGCGAGCAGGGGCGACAGGGTCGCGGCGATGCCACCGAAGCCCCAGACGGCGATCCGCGCCTCCCGCAGCGTACGGAAACTGCCGGGCTCGCGGACCGGTTGCAGCCCACCCAGCTCGCCCGCCCACCGCCGCCCGATCTGCGCCCGCACCAGCAGGTGGAGCCGGCGCGCCGCGGCCAGGGTGAGGGCGAGGGTGTGCTCCGCGACCGTCACGTCGTGCAGGCCGGTCCCGCCGGTGATGACGACCTCGGGCGGGAAGCCGGCCGCCAGCACGGCGTCCGGCCCGGCGGCCAGCGTCTGCACCCACCGCAGCCGGGTGAGCCGCTCGGCCGCGTCACTCAGCTGCCGCGCCGGGTTGCCCCACACGACCAGCGCCTCGGCATCCGCGTGCTCGTCGGGGATCGGGCGGTCGACCGCGTAGACGACGGCGTCGAGGCCGTCGAGGCCGTCGGGCAGGTCGAGCTCGATGCTGTCGGGCAGAAGAAGCTTCATGAGCGACCATGCTCCCTCACCTTCGCTCGAATTGCGGGCGCATTGACCTGGCTTTATGTTTCGCGCACAGGTACCGGTCGTACTGAGGAGAACAACGATGTTCATCCGGACTTCACGGATATTGGTCGCGGTGTTGCTGCTGGCGGGGTGCGGTGGTGTCGGCGGGTCCGGATCGGACTCCACCGGCGACGACACCGCCGCCGTGACCCTCACGATGATGGGGTTCGGCACCGGGGACGACATCGCCGAGACGCGCTTCAACCTGGCCAACAAGGCCATCGCGCCGAGCACGGCGAAGGCGTCCGAGGGCAGCTTCAACGCCCAGCAGTTCCTCTCCGCGGTGGCGTCGAGCACCCCTCCGGACCTGGTCTACATGGAGCGACGGCTGCTGGGCACGTACGCCGCCAAGAACGCGCTGGTCCCGCTGAAGGACTGCGTCGATCAGGAGAAGATCGACCTCAGCCAGTTCCGCGAGGCGGCCGTCAAGGAGGCCACCCTCAACGGCCAGTTGTACGGCCTGCCCGAGTTCTACAACAACCGCGTCATGATGATCAACAACACCGCGTTCGCCGAGGCCGGCCTCGACCCCGCCACGTTCAGCACCGCCGACTGGCCCGCACTGCAACAGGCCACGGCGAAGCTCTACAAGGCGAATGGCACCAAGCTGCAACGCATCGGATTCGACCCGAAGATCCCCGAGTTCTTCCCGCTGTGGGCCCGCGCGAACGGCGCCGCCCTGGTCAGCGACGACGGCAAGACGGCGCAGCTGACCGACCCCAAGGTGGTCGAGGCGCTCACCTTCACCGTCGGGCTGGTCAACGCGCAGGGCGGCTGGGCGCGGTTCAAGTCCTTCCGCGACTCGTTCGACTTCTTCGGCGCGAAGAACCAGTTCGCCAGCAACCAGCTCGGCGCCTTCCCGATGGAGGACTTCTACCTCAACGTGCTGGCCAGCAACTCGCCGCAGGTCAAGCTGACCGTCTCGCCGTTCCAGGGCCGAGACGGGCAGCCGGTGGACTGGATCACCGGCAACGCCTGGGCGATCCCGGCGAAGAGCCCGCACCCGAAGCAGGCCTGCAAATGGATCAAGACGATGACCGACAGCCCGACCTGGATCGAGGCGGCCAAGGTGCGGGCGGCGGCCCGGCAGAAGGAGAACAAGCCGTTCTCCGGCGTCTTCACCGGCAACACCAGAGCCGACGAGGTCATCTTCCGCGACGTCGTCAAGCCGATCGGTAACGCCGGGTTCGACACGGCGGTGCAGACCGTGCTGAAGACCCAGGAGGCCGGAATCTCCGAGCCGCTGACCGCGGCCGGCGAGGAGGTCAGGGCGGCCTGGCAGGACGCGATCAACCGGGTGCTCGAAGGCAAGCAGCAGCCGGCCCAGGCGCTCGCCCTGGCGCAGCAGCAGGCCCAGGCCGCCCTGGACAAAGCGAACAGCGGGAAGTGATACATGGCGATCCGCAGTGAGACGCGGGCCGCGTACTGGTTCCTGTCGCCGTGGATCATCGGCTTCCTGGTCTTCATGGCCGGGCCGATGGTGGCCAGCCTGGTGCTGTCCCTCACCGACTACGACGTGCTGACCAGCACGCAGTTCGTCGGCGCGGACAACTACAGCCAGCTGCTGGCCGACCCCAAGGTGCGGACCAGCCTGGCCAACACGCTGATCTACACGCTGCTGCACGTGCCGCTGAACATGGCGGTCGCGCTCGGGCTGGCGATGCTGCTGGCCCGCGCCGGCCGCCGGTCCGCGGGATTCTTCCGGACCGTCTTCTACCTGCCGACGATCACCCCGAAGGTGGCGGTCGGCGTGCTGTTCCTGCTGCTCTTCAACGGGCAGGTCGGCATGATCAACGAGGTGCTCGGGTGGGTCGGCGTCAACGGCCCGGACTGGACCACCGACGGGCCGTGGATCAAACCGGGCCTGGTGCTGATGAGCGCCTGGAGCCTGGGCAGCACGGTGATCATCTACCTCGCGGCCCTGCAGGACGTGCCGCGTGACCTGTACGAAGCGGCGGAGATGGACGGGGCCTCGGCGTGGGCGCGGTTCCGCGCGGTGACCGTGCCGATGATCAGCGGCGCCCTGTTCTTCACGCTGATCATCAACACGATCAGCTCGCTGCAGACCTTCGACGAGGTCTTCACGGCGTTCTTCGGCAGCACGAACCAGCAGCAGTACAGCAACGACGCCGCGTTGTTCTACGTCATCTACCTGTTCCAGCAGGCGTTCCAGTTCCTGCACATGGGATACGCGTCGGCGCTCGCCTGGCTGCT
>NZ_JBFAZH010000903.1:0-3248 GCF_040681735.1 Actinoplanes sp. NPDC051633
ATACCAACGTTTTTAAAACATTTTAATTCTTTGAGCTCGTTCCCTACCTGCTGGCGCGGCCCGGGATCGCGGTCGCCGACGCGGCCGAGGGCCTGGGCGTCACCGAGAGTCAGCTGCGCGCCGACCTGGAGCTGCTCTGGGTGTGCGGCCTGCCCGGCTACGGCCCCGGCGACCTGATCGACATGGCGCTCGACGGCGACCGGGTGACCATCACCTACGACGCCGGCATCGACCGGCCGCTGCGCCTCACGCCCGACGAGGCGCTGGCGCTGGTCGTGGCCCTGCGCATGCTGGCGGAGACCCCGGGTACGGGCAACCGCGAGGTGGTCGAGCGCGCGCTGGCGAAGATCGAGAACGCGGCCGGCGACCTGGCCGACGCGCCGGTGGCGGTGCGGCTGCCGGCCAACGCCGAGCGCCTCGACAAGATCCGTGCGGCGGTCGAGCGCCGGCACGCACTGCGGCTGACGTACTACACCGCGACCCGCGACGAGACCACCGAGCGCACCGTCGACCCGATGCGGATGCTGATGGTGGGCGGCAAGGCGTACCTGGAGGCCTGGTGCCGGCGCGCCGAGGCCACCCGGATGTTCCGGATCGACCGGATCGACGCGTGGACCGAGCTGGAGGAGCCGTCCCGGCCGCCGGCCGAGGCGGTGCCGTCCGACGTCAGCACCGGCGTCTTCCATCCCGGGCCAGAGCTGCCGCTGGTCACCCTGCGGGTGGGCCGGGGCAGCCGGTGGCTGACCGAGTACTACCCGGTGGAGCGTGTGGAGAAGGACGGCGGCGACGAGTGGCTGGTCACAATGCGGGTGACCGACCTGGGCTGGGCGCAGCGGCTGCTGATCGGGGTCGGCCCGGACGTGACCGTGGTCGGGCCGCCCGAGCTGGTCGAGCGGATCCGCGCGCAGGCCGCGATGGCCCTGGACCAGTACGCCAATGCGCCAGGCTAGGGTGATCGCGTGTTGATGTGGATCTGGATCGGCGCCGGTGTCCTCGGACTGATCGTCCTGCTCGCGGCAGCCGTGCCGCTGGTCGGCAAGCTGGGTGAGTTGCGCCGGGCGGTGGCCCGGGTGCAGAAGCGGCAGACCGAGGCCGAGGCGCTGCAGGCGCATGCGCAACAGCTGGAGCAGACGTTGCTCGCGTTGCAGGGCCGCACCCAGACGATGCAGGAGCGGATCGCCCTGATCAAGGCCGGGCACGACTCGAGCGGTAAACACGCATGGCCGATACGTACCGGTGTGCGCTGATTATTCCGTTGTTGTCCTGAACTTCCCGCCCGCACGGCGAATCCACAGGCACCGCGACGGGTTACACGGCGGAAACCACACGTACGATGGATCGCGGCACCACCGCCAGACCTGATCCGACCGACTTGGAGTTCACCCATGGGCGCCCTCAAGCCATGGCACATCATCGTCTTCGTCGTCGTGCTCGTGCTGCTCTTCGGGGCGAAGCGGCTGCCGGACGCGGCGCGGTCGCTGGGCCGTTCGCTGCGGATCATCAAGGCGGAGACCAAGGGCCTGGTCGACGACGACAACGTGGCGGAGAAGGCGGAGCCGCAGCACGCCCGCGAGCCGCTGCGGCCCACCGAGATCCACGACCCGCAGCGGCCACAGCCACAGCAGCAGCCGTATGTCGACCCGGTGCAGCGCACCACCGACCGCTGACGCGCCATGGCTCTCTCCTTGCGCCGGAAGGGGCCGAGCAAGTTCGAGCAGGCCGCCGACGGCTCGATGACGCTGATCGAGCACGTCCGGGAGCTGCGTAACCGCCTCTTCTGGGCATCGCTCGGCATCGTCGCCGGCTTGATCGTCGGCTTCATCATCTCCCAGTGGGTGTTCCACGTCCTCGAGGGTCCGTACTGCGCGCTGGACAGCTCGTGGATCGACGGCAAGTGCCGGTTCACCGTGCTCGGCGCCACCGACGGTCTCCTCCTGCGCCTGAAGATCGCGCTGTGGGTCGGCCTGATCGTCGGCGCCCCGGTGTGGCTCTTCCAGCTGTGGGCCTTCATCGCGCCCGGCCTGCACCGGCACGAGCGCAAGTGGGCCTACGTCTTCGTCGCGATCGCCGCGCCGCTGTTCATCGGCGGCGCCGTGCTGGCCTACTTCGTCATCGGCCACAGCCTCCCGTTCATCATGGAGGCCGGTGTCATCGGCGACACCACCCAACTGGAGGTCACGGCCTACATCGGGTTTGTGACCAGCATGATCATGATCTTCGGTGCGGCGTTCGAGTTCCCGTTGATCCTGCTGATGCTCAACTTCACCGGTGTGGTGAGCGCGCGGCGGCTGCTCAGCTGGTGGCGGGTCGTGGTGTTCCTGTCCTTCGGCTTCGCCGCGATCGCCACGCCCGACCCGGGCCCGTTCGGAATGACGCTGCTGGCGCTGTGCATGGTGGCGCTCTACCTGGCCGCGGTCGGCGTCGCGTTCATCAACGACCGGCGCAAGGGCCGCGGCAAGGAGATCTACGCCGGGCTGGACGACGACGAGATCTCACCGCTGGAGGACACCCGCGAGCCGGTCGGCGCGGGCGCGCCGATCGAGACGGCGACGCCCATCGAGCGCCCCGAGCCGGTGGCGAAGCCGCTGCCGATCGAGCGCCGCTATGACGACATGACGTAATGCCTGGTTTCACATTCGCTCGCGACACGGTGACACAGGAGGCGAATGTGGAACTGGGCATAGGTCGGTAAGGTTCCGCCTGTGACCGACGACATCGCGGTGCTGGCCAATCCCACCGCAGGGAGAGGCCGGCACCGCGGTCTGCTTCCCGCGGTCCTCGATCGCCTCGGCACCACCGGCCGCACCGTCCGGCTGCTCGACGCGACGACCGCCGAGGAGGCGGAGAAGGCCTGTCACCGGGCCGTCGACGAGGGCGTGTCCGCGCTGGTCGCGGTGGGCGGCGACGGCACCGTGCACCAGGCGCTGCAGGCCGTGGCGGGGCGCGAGGTCGGCTTCGGTGTGGTGCCCGCCGGCACGGGGAACGACTTCGCGGCGGGTGTGGGCGTACCCCTCGCGCCGAACGCCGCGGCCGACGCGATCGCCGCCGCCGTCCGCGACGGCCGCGACCACCGGGTCGATCTTGCCAGGATCTCCGGGACCGACGGCGAGGTGCGGTGGTTCGGCGCGGTGCTGGCGGCGGGCTTCGACGCGATCGTCAACGAGCGCGCCAACCGGATGCGCTGGCCGCGCGGGCCGCGGCGCTACGACGTGGCGATCGCGCTGGAGATGGCCAGGCTTCGAGCCCGG
>NZ_JBFAZH010000904.1:0-3247 GCF_040681735.1 Actinoplanes sp. NPDC051633
TCCGGCTGGAGCCGGGCACCTTCCCGATCGGTCCGTTCACCGTCACGGTCGACCGGGTCAACCATCCGATCGAGACCTACGGGGTCCGCATCGAGCAGGGCGGCCACGTGCTCGCGTACTCGGCGGACACCGCGCCCTGCGACGCCCTGCTGCGCCTGGCGCAGGGCGCTGATCTTTTCCTGTGCGAGGCCAGCTACCTCGACGGGATGGAGAACCCGCCCAACATCCACTTGACCGGCGGCGAGGCGGGGGAGGCGGCGACCAAGGCGGATGTCGGGCGGCTGCTCCTGACCCATCTCGTCGCCGCGTGGGGCAGTGAGGCATCTACAGTGGATGCCGCCTGCGCGAGATTTGCGGGACCGGTTGAGGTGGTTCGGCCGGGTTCCCGCTACGATCTCTGAGCTTCCATGGCGGCTTCGCCGCTCCGCACCGTTGAACCCGATTGACGCCCTGCAGCCCCCTCGGCCCTCTTTGGAGTGCATTGCATGCGCATCGTCCGGCTGGCGAACTTCGTGTCGTCGCGATCCGGCGGTCTGCGGACCGCCCTGCGATATCTCGGTGAGGGCTACCAGCGAGCGGGGCACGAGGCGATCCTGATCATTCCCGGCCGCACGGCCTCCGACGAGGTCACCGAGCAGGGTCGAGTCATCACGCTGCCCGGCACCTCGCTGCCGCGCACCGGCGGCCATCGCGTGCTGGCCGGCCGGCGCGAGATCACCCGCCTGCTGGAGGAGCTCGAGCCCGACCGCATCGAGGTGTCCGACCGCTCCACGCTGCGCTGGACCGGCCGCTGGGCCCGGCAGAACGGCGTCGGCTCGATGATGGTGTCGCACGAGAGCCTGGCCGGCCTGCTCGGCGTCTGGGGCATGCCGCGCCGGGCGCAGCTGGCCGACCGGCTCAACCGCGCCACCGCCGAGATGTTCGACCAGATCGTCTGCACGACGGCGTTCGCCGCCGCGGAGTTCCGCCGGCTCGGCGTGCCCAACCTGGTCGAGGTTCCGCTCGGCGTCGACCTGCGCAGCTTCCACCCGGGCGCCGCCGACCCGGCCGTCCGCGCCCGCTACGCCCGCCCCGACGAGACGCTCATCGTCTACTGCAGCCGGCTGTCCGCGGACAAGCGGCCCGAGCTGGCCGTCGACACGGTCGCGGCGCTGCGCGGTGACAAGATGCCGGCGGTGCTCGCGGTGGCCGGCGACGGCTCCCGCCGGGCCGCCCTGGCCTATCGGTCGGCCCGGCTCCCGGTGCGGTTCGCCGGTCACCTCGCCGACCGGTCCGCGGTGGCGGCGCTGCTGGCCAGTGCGGACGTGCTGGTCGCGCCCGGCCCGGTGGAGACCTTCGGGCTGGCCGCGCTCGAGGCGCTGGCCTGCGGCACACCTGTGGTGGTGAACGCGGCGAGCGCGCTGCCCGAGGTGGTGGGCGAGGCCGGCGTCGCGGCGCCGGGCACGCCGGAGGGCTTCGCGGCGGGCGTACGCCAGATCATGGAGCGGCCCGAGGCCGAGCGCCGCGCCGCCGCACGGGCCCGGGCCGAGCTATTCGGCTGGCCGCAGGCCGTCGAGGGCTTCCTGCGGGCGCACGGCGTCGAGGCGCCGGCGGTCAGCCGCCAGGTCGCGCGGACGGCCGCGTCGCTGCGCCCGGCCGCGCCAGTCGGGGCCGCCGTCCGCAGCCCCGCCACCGCCCTTCACCGGACTGAAGGCAGAACCACTGGGGTCTGGGCAGCTCGCCCGGGCGCCGACGGGGCGGACGACGCGACCACACCGCGTTACGCATAAGGTGGCGGCATGGCACGTCCCGACGGCCGCGAGGCCGGCCAACTGCGTCCCGTCACCCTGACCCGCCGGTGGAGCATCCACCCCGAGGGCTCGGTGCTCGTGGAGTTCGGCAACACCCGGGTGCTGTGCACCGCCAGCGTCACCGAGGGGGTCCCGCGCTGGCGCAAGGGCTCCGGCCAGGGCTGGGTGACGGCGGAGTATGCGATGTTGCCCCGCGCCACGAACACCCGCGGCGACCGCGAGAGCGTCAAGGGCAAGGTCGGTGGGCGTACCCAGGAGATCTCCCGCCTGATCGGGCGCAGCCTGCGCGCCTGCATCGACCTGAAGGCGCTGGGTGAGAATTCCATCGTGCTGGACTGCGACGTGCTGCAGGCCGACGGCGGCACCCGCACCGCGGCGATCACCGGCGCCTACGTCGCGCTGTACGACGCGGTGACCTGGCTGGCCGGGCGCAAGAAGCTGGCCGGCACCGTCGAGAAGGTCATGCATCGGTCCATCCAGGCGGTCAGCGTCGGCATCATCGACGGCGAGGCGCGGCTGGACCTGATGTACACCGAGGACGTGGCGGCCGAGGTGGACATGAACGTGGTGTGCACCGGCGACGGCGACTTCGTCGAGGTGCAGGGCACCGGCGAGGCGAACGTGTTCCGCCGCGACCAGCTCGACGCGCTGCTCGACCTGGGCGTGCGGGGCTGCGCCGACCTCGCCGAAGCGCAGCAGCAGGCCCTGAAGGTGGATCTGTCATGAGCAGGTTGCTGCTGGCGACGGCGAACCGGAAGAAGCTGGCGGAGCTGCAGCGCATCCTCGACTCGGCGCTCGGCACCGCCCAGGTGCAGCTCGTCGGCCTGGGCGACTTCGAGGGCTACCCGGACGTCCCGGAGACCGGCTTGACCTTCGGCGAGAACGCGCTGATCAAGGCCCGGGAGGGCGCGAAGCGCACCGGGCTGCCGACGGTGGCCGACGACTCCGGGCTGGCGGTCGACGCGCTCAACGGGATGCCCGGCGTGTTCAGCGCGCGGTGGTGCGGCCGGCACGGCGACGACGAGGCCAACATCGACCTGGTACTGGCGCAGATCGGCGACGTGGCGGACGAGCAGCGCGGCGCCTCCTTCGTGTGCGCGGCCGTGCTGGTGCTGCCGAACGGCCGCGAGCACCTGGTGGAGGGCCGCCAGGCGGGCCGGATCATGCGGGAGCGGCGCGGGGACGGCGGTTTCGGGTACGACCCGATCTTCCTGGGCGACGGTCAGGAGCGCACCAACGCCGAGCTGTCGGCCGCCGAGAAGGACGCGATCAGCCACCGCGGCAAGGCGCTCCGCGAGCTAGCGAAGGTCATCGCGAAGGAGCTGAAGTAGCCGCCCCACTAGGCGAGCGTTCCGCACTCCCGCTCGATCGCGCTCCGCAGACCGCGGCTCGCGACCACCTCGCGGGCCTTCTCGATCACCGGCGCGAGGAACTCGTCCGGCCCCGGCTGCCCGCCG
>NZ_JBFAZH010000905.1:0-3243 GCF_040681735.1 Actinoplanes sp. NPDC051633
CGACGGTCAGCCGGGCCGGGCGCAGATAGAGGACGACGAGGTTCAGTGCGGCCACGGCGGCCAGCCGGAACGCCCAGCCGGTCAGGCCGAGATCCAGCGGCTGCGTCAGCAAGGGCACCACGGGCTGGGCGACGACCAGCGCCGCGTAGCGCGGGCCGGTCAGGCCGGTGAAGTGCTCGTACCCGGCGGCGACGGCGGTGGTCACGGCGCAGACCGCGCCCGCGTACCCGTAGGGCGGGAAGTCAGCGAGGCCGAACAGATTCACATACCAGGCCGCGTAGCCGTCGAGCAGGACCAGCAGCAGGCCGACCGCGGCGAAGGTCTCGGCCGTCGCCGTCAGTCCCCGGCGCAGAGCGAGCAGCGGGGCGCCCAGGGCGGCAAAGGTGAAGAGCGCGAGCAGCGCGGCGCGACCGCCCACACCGAACTGCGACCAGGCCACCGCGGTGAAGACGATCGCGGCGACGCCCAGCAACAACCCGCCGAGCAGGAAGAGCGCGGTCTGAACCAGCTTCGCGGAGGCCTCGGGGCCCTTGGCCGACGCGGCGTTCTCGGCGGCTGCCTGCGCTTGCAGGGGCGCCGCCGGCTTGGCCGCCGGGGGCGTTCCTCCAGGCAGCGAGGCCATCGGCTTTTGTGAAGACGGCATCCGGATGGCCGGCGTCCGCATGGGCGGCGGAAAGCCGTCCGGTCGTGCCTGGATGCGCGCGGCGGTCGTCTGCCGCCGCCGCACCAGCACGGCGATCTCGGCGTCGAGCCGGATCACCTCGGCGGCTTCGGCGTCGGGGCCTCGGCCGCAACCCGGGCAACCGGCGGCCAGGGAGGCGGTCGCACCGCACGTCGGGCAGGGATACGTCGTCACTCGACGATCGTCGCGGTAAGGGCCGCTCGCGCGGATGAGTCGGCGTACTCAGAAGCGCTAGGTGTATCGCCGAGCGCTCGAACTGGACAGGACTCAGCCGGACATCCAGGCCGACCACCGCTGCACGGAGATCTCCACGAACGGGCCCGGCGGCGGGGTGTCGCGGTACTGCTGGTACTTGGCGGACAGCGCGGCCAGCCCGGCCGGCGACTCGTCGCGCACCACGGCGAGCCCGTCGGCGCGCACCCACCACAGCCGTCCCCAGTCCTCCTCGTAGTGGTCGGCCAGGACGGTCACCCGCGGCTCCGCCGCGATGTTGACCAGGCGTCGCAGATTGCGGTGCCGCTTGGGCTTCCCATCGACCGCCGTGTGGATCAGGTCCCGCTGCAGGGCGAAGACGATGGGTACGAGGTGCGGAGCGCCATCGGTCCCAACGGTCGCCAGCCGGGCGACCCGAGCGGTGGCGAACCGGTCCGCCGGTTTCACTCCCCCATCATCTCGGCGATGGCCGCCTCCCACTTCTGCAGGCGGCCCTCGATGCGGCTCCACGGCCCGGACGGCAACCACATCGAAGCCCGGTCGACGCCGGCCTCGGCGAGCTGCTCGAGCGCCTTGGGGTCGGGCGGCACGCTGAGCACCTGCACCTGCAGATGCCGGTCGGCCCGGCCACGCAGCTCGGCGATGCGCGGGAAGAGGTCACGGTCGTGCCACTGCGGAAACCAGCCGTCCCCGTACTGAAGAACCCGGTCGAGGACCGACGGTCCGCCACCGCCGATCAGCACCGGCGGCCACGGCTTCTGCGCCGGCTTGGGCCAGGACCAGATGCGGTCGAAGTTCACGTGCTCGCCGTGGAAGGTCGCCTCGTCCTGAGTCCAGATCGCCTGCATGGCACGGACGCGCTCACCGAGGATCGGCGTGCGGAGCCGCGGGTCGGTGCCGTGGTTGCGCATCTCCTCGCGGTTCCACCCGATGCCGACGCCGAAGTCGAGCCGGCCACCGCTGAGATGGTCGACCGAAGCCACCTCCTTGGCGGTGGTGATGGGATCGCGCTCGATGACCAGGCAGACCCCGGCGCCCACGCGCAGCCGCCGGGTGGCGACGGCGGCCGCGGTGAGCGCCACGAACAGGTCATACGTGTGGTAGTAACGCCGCGGCAGCTCGCCGCCCGGATAGGGCGTCTCCCGGCTGGCGGGGATGTGCGTGTGCTCGGCGAAGTAGATGCCCGACTGCCCGCGCTCCTCCACGATCCGGGCGATCTCCCCGGGCCCCACACCGTCGTGCGTGGGGAAGTAACCGACACCGAAGTCCATGGCGAAAACCCTACGGCGGGCCTACGACAATTTCCCGCTCAGCAGCGCCACATGCTGTTTCTCTCGTCTGCGTCGTGGCCGACGACCAGCCCGGTGTCGGACACGCCGATCGCGGTGCCGCCACCCAGGTCGAGGGCAGCGCCGTCGCGCAGGGTCGCATTGTCGGTCACCGCCCAGCCCGACGAGTTGACGGCGGCGGCGGGACCCTCGGCGTTCAGCCTGGTGATCCTCCCGGTCCGGCGGTTCCACACCGCACCGGTCTGGTCGCCTGAGACGCCGCCGGCCACCCAGTCGCCCCGGATCGCGTATGCGGTGACCGCCTGGCCGTCCGACTTCTCGAGCTCGGTCCCCTTGCCCGTGCGGTCCCAGACCCACGCCGCGTCGCCGATCACACCGGCGATCCCGCCGTCGTCGGCGATGTCGCGCATCGCCGCTCCCCCGGGCAGCGTCACCCGCTCGGCCGCGGTCGTGCCCGCCCTCCACAACAGATGCACGGCCGGCCCGCCGGCGGACGGTTCGACGTCGACGATGACGTCACCGCCGGCGTTGATCCGCGGTTCCGGGGACACGTTCCACTGTCCGGGCGGCAGTTCCAGCGAGGTCCACCGGCCGTTCTCGTAGCGGGCGGCACCCGTACCCCCGCCCTCTGCTCCGCCGACGAGCCCGACCACGACGCCGGTCTGGTTGACGTCAGTGGCCTCCACCACCTCTTTCATGGCCGGGAGCACCGTGGCCGTGCCATCCGTCCACAGCACCGGCCGCAGCAGCCCGCCCGCCGTCGCGGTGCCGATGATGTAGCGCCCGCTCGGATCGACACCACGCACGATGGGTTCGCTGACGCCGGCGGGTGCCGTGAGCTCGGTGCGTACACATGAGGTCGGCTCGGCGGGCAGAAGCCCGGTGGCCGCCTTCTTGTCGGGCAGCAGCGCCGGCACGGCGATCAACGCCACGGCGGTCAGCGCGGCGGAGCCGGCCACGACGGCGATGCGGCGGCGCGCGACCCGGCGGCGCGCGGCGGGCAGCACGTCGATCATGTCGATTCGGCCGGCCGGCACGGTGATCGCGGTTAGCCGCTCG
>NZ_JBFAZH010000906.1:0-3237 GCF_040681735.1 Actinoplanes sp. NPDC051633
CCGGCATCGCCGAGCGGTTGATGGACACCGGATACCTGCGCATCGACGGGACCGGCCTGTTGTCGAACGACACCTACGCGGCCGGCGACCAGATCACCGGCATCACCGAGGGCGAGCCGGGCACCGTGTCGCTGCGTGTCGGGCGCGACGAGCTCTACCGGGTGGCGGTCTGACCGCGCCGCCCCGCCGCGTCACCCCCGAGACGCTGGGCGCCTGGCTGCTCAAGGGCAACGCGGACCACGCCGACCTGCTGGGCCGGTTCGCCGCCGACCCCCGGGTGACGCGATGGTGCGTGCAGCCAAGTTACCGCACCGCTCTCATGCGGGCGGGCCAGCCGGTGCTGTTCTGGGCCAGCGGGAGCCGCCGGCGCGACGTCGCCTACGGCGTCTGGGGTCTCGGGCGGCTGACCGGCCCGGCCGTCGACGGGAGTGTGCCGCTCGACCTGACGATCGGCGACCGCGCCGCGTGGCTGAGCCGGGAGCTGCTGAGAACGATCCCCGCTCTGCGCGACCTCGAGGTGTTGCGTCAGCCGCAGGCGGCCAACCCGTCGTTCGTCACCGTCGCCGAGTTCGAGACCATCGCGCAGCTCTGGCGGCGGTAAAGGCGCACCCCGCCGGCCGGCGACTTGCTAAGGTGCCCCGGTTTCACCGCTTCACGGAGAGGACCGGGCAATGGACGCGTCGGAGGCTTCACGGGCGGTGGCGGCGGCCATGTCGATCGCCTCGTCGCTGGGCCGACCGGCCGATGAGGCGATCGTCCTGCAGAACTCGAACAAGCTCGCGCTGCGGCTGCTGCCATCCGACGTCATGGCCAGGGTGGCGCCGGTGGCGCAGCAGGGTGCGCAGTTCGAGGTCGACCTCGCCCGGCGGCTGGCCGGATCCGGGTGCCCGGTGGCCGCCCTGGAGGATCCGCTGGTCCACGAGAGTGACGGCTTCACGGTCACGCTGTGGACGTACTACGAATCCGTGGAAGGCGGGGTCTCACCGGCCGCGTACGCCGAGGCGCTCCAGCGGCTGCACGCCGGCATGCGCGAGGTCGACCTCCCGACGCCGCACTTCACCGATCGGGTCGAGGAGGCGCAACAACTCGTGGCCAGCCGCGACCGGTCCCCGGCGCTCCCCGACGCGGAACGCCGGCTGCTCGGCGACACGCTCCGGGACATGCGACGGGCGATCAGCGGGCGCGGCCGCCCCGATCAGCTGCTGCACGGCGAGCCGCACCCGGGCAACCTGCTGGCCACCGAGCGCGGTCCGGTGTTCATCGACCTCGAGACGTGTTGCCGCGGACCCGTCGAGTTCGACCTAGCCCATGCGCCCGACGACGTCGCGGACCACTATCCGGGTGTCGACCGGGACCTGCTGCGCGAGTGCCGGATCCTCGTCCTGGCGATGATCATCGCCTGGCGCTGGGATCGCGACGACCAGCTCCCCGACGGCCGCCGGCTGGGCGCCGAGTGGTTCGACCAGATGCGCGCACAGCTAGGTCACGATCGCGCGTAGTGCAGCACGACCACGCCGTCGTCGAGGGGACGCGCGGAGAGCAGGGTCAGTCCGGTCGGGTTGAAGTCGCCGCGGAACATCGGGATGCCGTTGCCGGCGAGGACCGGGTTGACCTTGACGATCACCTCGTCCACCTCGGGCAGCAGCTGTGCGGCGAGGTCTCCCCCGCCGCACAGCCAGATGTTCAGCCCGTCCTCGAGCTTGAGGCGCCGCACCAGCTCGACCGGGTCACCGGAGACGATCTCCACCTCGGGCTCCGGCGCGGGCTTGGCGGTGCGGCTGAAGACGTACTGCTTCAGGTGGGCGTACGGGCTGGTGACGCCGATCGCCCGGCCGGGCTCGTAGGTGCCCCGGCCCATCACCAGCGTGTCGAAGACCCGGTTCGGCGCGTCCAGCCCGAGGTGTGCGCGGACGTGCGTCGGCAGGGTTTCCGGGAACTCCGCGGCGACGAAGTCCAGCAAGGCGGGCTCGAGCGGGAAGAAGCCGAAGTCTCCGCCGGGGTCGGCGATGAACCCGTCGACCGTCGACGCGATGAAGTAGATCAGTTTTCGCACGACCCGAGAATATGGGACGGATTCCTGGGAAAGCGGCGGCCATGACGACGACAGGCACCGCCCCGGTGCGTGTACCCGGGGCCATGTCCGCCGCCGATGAAGCGCTCGTGCGCCTCGGCAGCCTGCTCAAGGAGCAGGGCTACAGCTTCACCACCGTCACCCCGGCCACGCATCAGCGCGTCAACGACCGTCCCGGCAACGCCTGGGCGCACGACCTGCGCGACGTGTTCGGCTGGAGCCGGCCGTTCCGCGCGGGGGTGCTGCCACCGCAGCTGCTGGGGCTGCTGGAGGAGGCGGGCGCCGTGCGGCGCGAGGGCGAGGCGATGCGCAGCATGGTCCGCTTCTCCACGTACGACGACGAACTGTTCGTGCACTCGGCGTTCCCGACCGTGGCGGCCGACGCGGTGTTCTTCGGCCCGGACACCTACCGGATGGCCGACGCCGCCTCCGCCTGCCTGGCCGCGCGGACCGCGCCGGTGCGCCGCGCGGTCGACATCGGCTGCGGCACCGGCGCCGGGGCGATCGCGGTGGCCAAGCGCCGGCCGGACGCGGACGTCCTGGCGATCGACATCAACGACACCGCCCTGCGCTACGCCCGGGTCAACGCCGCCCTCGCCGGCACCGGCCGGGTGTTTCCCTGCCGCAGCGACCTGCTCAGCGATGTGCCCGGCCGCTTCGATCTGATCATCTCCAACCCGCCGTTCATGCGGGACCCGATGGGGCGCACCTACCGCGATGGCGGCGGCGCGGGCGGCGACCAGCTGACGCTGGCCGTGCTGGACGCGGCGATCGAGCGGCTCGCGCCCGGCGGCACGCTGGTGCTGTTCAGCGGGACCGGGATCGTCGCGGGCGAGGACCCGCTGCGCGCGGCCTTCGAGAAGCGCCTGGCGGGCACCGACCTCGGGTGGGCCTATCGTGAGGTGGACCCCGACGTCTACGACGAGGAGCTGGACACCGAGGTGTACGCGGATGCGGAGCGGATCGCGGTGGTGGTGCTGACCGCCGACCGGCCGCGGTGACGACGACGATCGGGGTCGAGGAGGAGTTCCTGCTGCTCGACCCGGACACCGGTGTGAACGCTCCGGTGGCCGAGAAGGCGCTCGCCGCCCTCTCGGCGCAGGGGCGTGAGCTGAGCCGCCTGGAGTTCCGGCACAGCATGCTCGAGATGGCCACCCCGGTGTGCG
>NZ_JBFAZH010000907.1:0-3237 GCF_040681735.1 Actinoplanes sp. NPDC051633
CGACCTCCAAGGTGCTGGCGGCCGCGCTCGGCACGCTCAACGCCGACCTGGTGATCTGCGGTGCGGAGTCCACCGACGGCCGGGTGCAGGTGATGCCGCACATGCTGGCCGAGCGGCTGGGGGTGGCGGCGCTCACCGGCGCCCGCAAGCTGACCGTGGACGGTTCGCAGCTGACCGCGGAGCGGCAGACCGATGAGGGGTACGAAGTGGTCACGGCCGCCACCCCCGCGGTGGTGAGCGTGTGGGACACGATCAACGAGCCGCGCTACCCGTCGTTCAAGGGCATCATGGCGGCGAAGAAGAAGCCGGTGCAGACCCTCTCGCTGAGCGACCTGGGCGTCGCCGCGGAGGAGGTCGGCTTCGCCGGCGCCACGTCCGAAGTGGTCTCCGCGACCAAGCGCCCGCCGCGGTCCGCGGGCACCAAGGTCATCGACGAGGGCGACGGCGGCACCAAGCTCGTCGAGTTCCTCGCGTCCGAGAAGTTCGTCTGAGCGGGGGTTGGGACAGTCATGGCTGAAGTTCTGGTCGTCGTCGAGGCCTCGCAGGCTGCCGGCGTCAAGAAGGTCACGCTCGAGATGCTGACCATCGCCCGCGAGCTGGGCCCGGTGTCGGCGGTGGTGTTCGGCGGCTCCGGCGCGGCCGACGCGTTGTCGGCGAAGCTGGGCGAGTTCGGCGCGGAGAAGATCTACGCCGCCGAGGGCGAGGACATCGACGGTTACCTGGTCGCGCCGAAGGCGACGGTGCTGGCCGAGCTGGTCAAGCGCGTCGAGCCGGCCGCGGTGCTGCTCGGCTCGACCCAGGAGGGCAAGGAGATCGCCGGCCGGCTGGCGGTGAAGCTGGACAACGGCCTGCTCATCGACGCGGTCGAGCTGACCGCGGACGGCACGGCGACGCAGGTGGTGTTCGCCGGGTCGACGATCGTCAAGTCCAAGGTCACCAAGGGCGTGCCGATCGTGACGATCCGGCCGAACTCGGTGACCCCCGCAGCGCAGGCCGCCACGCCGCAGGTCGAGCAGCTGTCGGTCGCCGTGAACGACACGGACAAGCTGACCAAGGTGGTCGAGCGGGTGGCCGAGCAGAAGGGTTCGCGCCCGGAGCTGACCGAGGCGTCCATCGTGGTCTCCGGCGGCCGCGGCGTGGGCAACGCGGACAACTTCAAGCTGGTCGAGGGTCTGGCCGACCTGCTCGGCGGCGCGGTCGGCGCGTCCCGCGCGGCGGTCGACTCCGGCTACTACCCGCACCAGTTCCAGGTCGGGCAGACCGGCAAGACGGTGTCCCCGCAGCTCTACGTGGCGCTGGGCATCTCCGGGGCGATCCAGCACCGGGCCGGCATGCAGACCAGCAAGACCATCGTCGCGGTCAACAAGGACGCCGAGGCGCCGATCTTCGAGCTGGCCGACTTCGGCGTGGTGGGCGACCTGTTCAAGATCGTCCCGCAGGCCGACGAGGAGATCAGGAAGCGTAAGTAGGAAGATCTGGGAATCGGCCCGGCCGGTCAGGCCGGGCCGTTCTCATCGCGATTTCCACGCTGTCGCCCGGCGGGCGCGCTCGACGGCGCCGGGCAGGGCGGCCAGCAGCGCGTCCACATCGGCCTCCGTGGAGGTGTGGCCGAGGGTGAAGCGCAGGGACGATCGGGCTCGGTCGTCGTCCGCGCCCATCGCGATCAGCACGTGCGACGGCTGGGCCACGCCCGCCGAGCAGGCCGAACCGGTCGAGCAGGCGATGCCCTTGGCGTCCAGCAGCAACAGCAGGGCGTCGCCCTCGCAGCCGGGGAAGCTGAAGTGGGCGTTGCCGGGGAGGCGGTTCGCGGGATCGCCGTTCTGGACCGCGTCCGGGATCACGTCGCGGACCCGGGTCACCAGCTCGTCCCGCAGCGCCCCGATCCGCGTCGCGTACTCCTCCTGGGTCTTGACCGCGGCCTCGACCGCCACCGCGAACGCGACCACTCCCGGGGTGTCCAGCGTGCCGGAGCGCACGTCGCGCTCCTGGCCGCCGCCGTGCAGCAGCGGCGTGCAGGCGACGTCACGGCCGAGCAGCAGCGCGCCGACCCCGACCGGGCCGCCCAGCTTGTGCCCGGTGACCGTGAGGGCGGCCGCGCCCGAGGCCCCGAAGTCGACCGGGACCTGACCGACCGCCTGCACCGCGTCGGTGTGGAACGGGACACCGGCCGCCGCCGCGAGCGCGGCCAGCTCGGCGATCGGCTGGATGGTGCCGACCTCGTTGTTGGCCCACTGGACGCTGACCACGGCGACGTCGTCGCCCAGCTCGAGTGACGACGGATCGACGCGGCCGGCCGAATCCACCGGAAGCCAGGTCGCCTGGGCGCCCTCGTGCGCACCGAGCCAGTCGACCGCGTCCATCACCGCGTGGTGCTCGACCGCCGACGCGATCACCCGGGATCGGCCGGTGGCGTCCCGTTGCGCCCAGAACAGGCCCTTGGTGGCCAGGTTGTCGCTCTCGGTGCCGCCACTGGTGAAGATCACCTCGGACGGACGAGCGCCCAGCACGGCGGCGATCCGCTCGCGCGACTCCTCGACCAGGCGACGCGCGCCGCGACCGGCGGCGTGCAGGGACGACGCATTGCCGACCTGCCGGGCCGCCGCGACGTAAGCGTCGAGCGCCTCGGGGAGCATCGGAGTGGTCGCGGCGTGATCCAGGTAGGCCATCAACACAACAGCTTATGCCTAGCCACGCCCGAACCGCCCGTGTGCGTCATGGCCGTCACTACCCCCACGACGATGGCCTGGTCAGGTCGGTGCAATGGTCGGTTGCCCGTTGGTCCGCCACGGACCGGCGCTCAGCCGGGCCGGGCGGTGATCACGACGTTGTCGCGGTAGTGGCCGGATTTCGCGTCGAACGGGCCGCCGCAGGTGATCAGGGTGAGACGCGTCTTGCCGTCCCGGGCGAAATAGCGGTCCAGCGGAATCTTGGTCTTGGTGAACCGCTCCCGGGCCACCACCTCGAACTCCCGCTTCGCCCCGTCCTCGCCGGTCAGCACGATCGGATCGCCGGGGGCCAGCGACCCGAGCGCGAAGAAGGCGCCCTTGCCCTGCGTGGCGCTGTCCACGTGACCGGCGATGACGATCGAGCCGCTCTCCGCCGCGAAGTCCGGGCCGTAGCGGTACCAGCCGACCCGGTCGATGCTCGGCGGCACCGCGAAGTCACCCTTGTCGTCCACGCCGACCGGGACGACCGTCGCGTCCAGCTTCAGCTTCGGCACGCGCAGCCCGGTCGGGG
>NZ_JBFAZH010000908.1:0-3233 GCF_040681735.1 Actinoplanes sp. NPDC051633
GTGCTGACCCACGATGCCGTCCACGCCGAGGTTCTTCTGCTTCTGGAACGCGCGCACCGCGGCGTCCGTCTTGGGCCCGAAGTCGCCGTCGACGGTCACGGTGTGCCCGCGGGCCCGTAGGTGATATTGCAGAGTCGGCACGGGGTGTCCTTTGTCGCCCTTGCGGACCAGTGGCCACGGCTGCAATGCCATCGCGATCATCTCCTCTTCCGGCGGCCGCTCTGGCCGTTCCGGAAACGCCATCCTCACGCTCGGTGGAGATCGGGCGACCCCTCGGTCACGGTCCCGACAGCCGGTTGGAACTTCACCGACAATGCGGGCGGTCAGCGGCCGGCGAGGAGGGCGGCGGCCAGCGTTGCCCCGGTCTGTCTCTGCCACTCGTCCGCGGTCCAGCCGCAGACGTCGGCGAACAGCAGGTAGGTCTCGACGTTGCCGAGGACGAAGGCGACGTCGCGGGCCCGGTCGGCGGTCAGACCGGGTCGGAGCGCGTTGCGGTCGGCGAGCAGGCCGATCAGGAATCCGTACGCCGCGCGCGTCTGCTCCTGGTTGGTGTCCCACTGCGCGGCCACCTCGGGATCGGTGCTCGTCGCACCGCGCACGACCCGCATCAGTGGGGCGACGCGGTCGACGATCTCCCGGCCGATCCGCATCCACAGCTCGATGATGCGTGCCGGATCGGTCTCCTCCCGGATCTCCCGCACCCACGGCCGCTCCATCAGCGGCACCGGCTCGTCGTCACCCACCGCGGCAACGTCCAACGCCTCCTTGAGCAGCGTGCGCTTGTTGCCGAAGTGGAAATACACCGTCTGCACCGCGACTCCGGCCCGCTCGGCCACCTGATCCAGCAGCGTCGCACCGTAGCCGTGCGCCACGAACTGCGTCGCTGCGGCCTCGATGATGCGCCGGCGGGTCGCTCGTGCCTTCTCCGCACGAGAAGTCCGCTTGACAAACTCCGTCATTCGCTAGAGCCTACTCTAGTCAGTCACTAGAGCCAACTCTAGCCAACGGAGACGACATGCCTGATCTGTCCGGCTTCCATCACGTCAAGCTCCCCGTCGCCGACCTGCACCGCAGCCGGGAGTGGTACACGTCCGTGCTCGGCCTGCGGGTCGACATCGAGTTCGTCGAGGACGGCGAGCTCATGGGCCTCGCCCTGGCGGACGCGAGCGGCCGGCTGCGGCTGGCTCTGCGCCTCGATCCCGCCCGCGCCGCGGCCCTGTCCGGCTTCGACGCGATCGCGCTCGGCGTCCCGAAGCGGGAGGAGGTCGAGTCGTGGCGGGCCCGCCTGGACGACCTCGGCCAGCCGCACGGCGGCATCGTGACCGGGCACAAGGGCGGCTCCGTCCTGATCGGACTGCACGACCCGGACGGCATCGAGATCCGGCTCTACGCCGAGTGAATCGTGACACGAAACGCCCGGCACCACCCCGACCCGAGCGCCGAATCAAGCGCCGGGCGAACCCGAGAGGAACATCATGACCGACATCCACACCCCACTGACCCGCACCATCATCGACGGCGCCGAGGTCGCCCACACCGACTCACGCGGCGACGGCGAACCGCTGCTGCTGCTCCACGGCGGCGGCCTCGCCGACTGGATGACGCCCCTGGCGCAAACGGAGGAGCTCAAGAATCGCCGGGTGATCCGGATGGTTCGCGCGGGCTATACCGGCGGCCCGGTGCCCGATGGGCTGACCATCGCCGACCATGCCCGGCACGCCGCCACCCTGCTGCGCCGGCTGGACGCGGCGCCCGCTCACGTCGTCGCCCACTCGTCGGCCGCGGCCATCGCGCTCCAGCTGGCCGTCGACGAGCCGTCGTGCGTGCGTACCCTCGCCCTGGTCGAACCTCCGCTCGTCGAGGGCCTGGCCGATCCCGCCGACCTGGACGCACTGGCCGCGGCCTTCGGCCCGGTGATGGGCGCGGCGATGGCCGCGACCGCCCGCGGTGATTTCGCGGCGGCCTTCGACGCCTTCATGCCGGTCGTCTGTGGACCCGACTATCGCGTGGCCATGGACGACGCCCTGGGCGCCGGCCTCGTCGACGACGCGGCGGCCGGCTCCCGGCACTTCTTCACCAGCGAGGTGCCGGCGCTCAACGGCTGGACCTTCGACCCGGCGGTCACCCAGCCGGTCCTGCTGATCGTGGGCGCCGACAGCCCGCCGGTGCAGCACCGGCTGACCGCGCACCTCGCGGGCCGGCTGAAGCGGGCGTCGGTGGTCACGGTCGACCACGCCAACCACCTGATGCCGCTCACCGCACCGGCCGAACTGGCCCGGCTGATCCTGGCCCGGCTGATCCTGGCCCGGCTGATCCTGGCCGGACCGGTCGCCGACCGCCGATGAGGTTGGACGGCGCGGCTCAGGTGGTGCTGTCGGCGTGCTGCGACTGCGCCCGCAGGTGCTGTGCCAGGGCTGTGCGGTAGCTCTCGGCGAAGCTGGTCAGCCGCTCGATCTCGCGGCGCACGGCGGCGTCGCCGGCCTCCAGCTCGGCGGCCGCCGCCTGCTGCCGGCGGCGGGTCTCCTGCTCGATGTCGCGCACCTTGTCCATCGCCTCGCGGGTCACCCGGTCGCTCTGTTCGCGCGCCTCGGCGGCCATCGCGTGCGACTGGCGGCGTGCCTCGTGCATGTGGTCGTCGGCGGTCTGCTGTGCCATGGCCATGACGACGCCCGGGTTGTCGTTGCTCGCCGCCTCGGCCGGCGCGGCCGGTGCGGCGGCGGCCCGTCGCGCCTCGCCCAGCCGGCGCTGCAGCTGACGGGCGTTCTGCTCGGCCTGCTCGCACTCGTGGCGGGCGCGGTCCAGCTCGGCCCGCAGGGCCGCGAGCTCGGCCAGCTGGGCGTCGGTGGGCCGGGTGTCGCCGGGCTGGGCGCGGCCGGCGAACTCGTCGGCCCGGCCGGCCTGGCGCTGCAGGAGCTCCTTCTCGTCCAGCAGCTCCGTCATCTCCTGGGAGACGGCGTCCAGCAGCGCGTCGACCTGCTCCTCGTCGTAGCCACGCCGGCCGAGCGAAGCCTTCCCGAACTCGGCGTGATGTATGTCGGCTGGTGTCAGCGGCACGCTGCTCCTCAAGTCGATGCGCCGGGATGGTCCGCCCGGAGGAACTGTACGCGTGTTGCGGCCCGGGGACCTTCCGAGTGGAGGGTCCCCGGGCCGGTGCCGCTATCCGAGCGCGGGATTTGTCGATCGGGCCTTCGCGGCCTTCGCCGCCGTGCGTGGCGGGATCGTCGATGTGTCCT
>NZ_JBFAZH010000909.1:0-3232 GCF_040681735.1 Actinoplanes sp. NPDC051633
CCGACTCGGCCAGCCGGACCGCCTCGTCCCACTCACCCGCGGCCAGCTTCGCGATGCTCAGCTCGAGGGTGAGGTAGGTGAGGAACATCCGGTGCTCGGCGCAGTCGGCCAGCTCCATCGCCTCGGCGATGTAGCGGCCGGCCTCCGCGAACCGCAGCTCCTCCAGCAGGTTCCAGCAGAGGTTCACGTACGCCCGGCAGGCGTCCTCGATCTCGTTGGCGGCCAGCGCCACCCGCAGGCTCTCCTCGATGGTCGGCCGGCCGGCCGGGTCCCCCTGACGCCACTTGGCCAGCCCGACGTTGTTGAGCGCGTGCGACAGCGTCGCCATGTCATCCGCCTCGCGGGCGAGCCGGGCGGCCCGTTCCCCCCAGGCGATCGCATCGGCGTGCCGTTCGGCGAGCATGTCGAGCTGAGACTGGTTGCTGTAGGCCATCGCGAGAAGTCCGGCGTCACCGGCGTGCTCCAGCGCCGCGATGGCCTCGGTGGCGGCCGCCTCGGCCGCCGCCCGATTCCCGCACAGCCATTCCATCCGGGACAGCCACCGCAGGCTCGCGCCGAGCCGCTTCGGGTCGCCGAGCGCCTGCCGAAGCCGCACGGAGTTCCGCTGGGCCGCGACCGCGGTCTGGCCTTCGTTGTTGGTGTAGCACTCCACGGCGTACCGGCCGAGCAGGTCGGCCTGCTCGGCGGACGGGTACGTCGTCAGGTTGTCCAGGGCCAGCCGCAGATGGGCGGCCGCCTCCCGGTGGGAGCCGGCCGCGCTCGCCTCGCCGGCCGCCTTCGGCGCGTACCGGGTCACCACGGTCGTGTCACCGGCCTCGACGGCGTGGTGCACGATGGCCGACAGGTCGGCGCCGTCGCGGCCGAGCAGGGCGTCCAGCACCCGCTGATTGAGCTGGATCCGGCGCGAGGCCGGCAGCGAGTCGGCGATCGCGCGGCGGATCAGCTCGTGCCGGAAGGTGACCCGGACCGGCGCCACGCCGACCAGCCCGTGCAGCTCGGCCGTTGCGAGCGCCGCGACACCGCCCTCGACCAGCACGTCGACCAGCCACCGGTCCAGCGCGTTCGGTATGACGGCCAACTGCTCGAGCGCGTCCTGGGTGGCCGGATCCATGGTCCGCGTACGGGCGAGGACCGCGTCCACGACGGTCGGCGGCGGGTGCGCCGCGTCGCCGGCGGCGATGACCTCGGTGACGAAGAACGGGTTGCCGGACGTGACGGCGTACACGTGGCGCGGGTCGACGGCACTCGCGGCGCTCAACTGCCGGACCGCCCCGGGCGAGAGCCGGGCCAGCGGCAGCCGGCGTACCCGTCCGGTCCGCGAGACCACCCCGAGCAGCTGCTGCAGCGGGTGGTCGCGGGCGATCTCGTCGTCGCGGTAGGTCAGCACCAGCACCGCCGGCAGCCCGGCGATCCGGCGGACGAGGTAGTGCAGGACGTCCAGGGTGGCTTCGTCCGCCCAGTGCACGTCCTCGACGACCAGCACGGTCGGGTGCCCGGTCCAGCTCAGCTCCGTGCGGAGGGCGTCCAGCAGCCGGTTGCGGTCGTCGCCCTGCTCCAGCGCGCGGGTCAGGCCCGCGCCGACGGTCCCGGCCAGATCGCGGAACGGCCCCAGGGTCCGGCGGGTGACCAGGTCGTCGCAGTAGCCGACGAGCAGCCGGCCCGCCGCGGGCAGGACGGACCGCAGCGACTCGACCAGGGCCGACTTCCCGATCCCGGCCTCACCGCAGACGAGCACCACCGAGCCGGCTCCCGCAGCTGCCTGCTGCCCGGCGGTGGCGAGTTCGCTCAGCTCGTGGTCGCGTTCCAGCATCGCCCGGCGCACGGGTGCATCGTCGCACGAGCGGCCCGCGACGGGCCCGATCTGTCCGGTGACCGATCATGGACCCCGCCTGCGACGGGCGCAGTCAGTCGACGGCGACGCGCAGGTTCGTCACCTCGTACGAGGAGATCCCAGGCCGGGCGCCGACCTTCGGCGCGGTGACCATCCGCAGCCCGGGGAGGGCGAACAGCTTCACCAGGAAGATGTCGGTCTCCTGGATGGCGACGTGCTCGCCGGGGCAGCGGTGCGGGCCGTCACCGAAGGACAGCACCGCCTCCCGCACCCCGGCGGCCAGGGGACGATTCGGGCACACCCGGTCGGCCTGCGCACCGACCACGTCCGGGTCCACGTTGGCCGCGGCCACCCCCACCTCGACGATCGCGCCGGCCGGGATGACGGCGCCCGGCACGGTGATGTCGGCGCTGGTCCGGCGGTAGAGGTCGAACACCACCGGCTCCAGGCGGAGGATCTCGTGCAGGATCGCCGTCCGCTCCGGCTCGGTGCCGGTGGTGTAGGCGGCTCGCAGGTCGTCGTCGGCGAACAGGTGCCAGGCCGCGACCGTGATGAACTCCCTGGTGGTGGCCATGCCCGCCGCGCCGAAGGTCACACATTCGCCGAGGATCTCCGCGTCGGTGCAGCCCTCGTCGATCAGGTGGGAGATGAGGTCGTCCCGGCGTTCCCGCCGGCGGACCCGCACGCTCGGCCGGACGTCGCGGTAGTAGAACATCGCTATGGCGGTGTTGGACCACACGCTCTTGATCCACCCGACCACCGGAATGCGGGCCGATCGCTCCATGAAGAAGCGGTCGAGGCGCTTGGGCATGCCGGGAGCGCGCTCGGTCAGGCCCATCACCTCGGCGGTGACGGCGACGGCCAGCTCGAAGGACAGCTTCGAAAGGTCGGCTTCGCCCCGCCGCCGCAACTGCGCGATCTGTTCGTCGGCGAGACGTTCCATCAGGGATCGGTACGCGGTGTCCACGCGCCGGGGGGTGAAGTACTTGGCCGTCTGCCGGCGATGCTCCCGGTGCTCGGTGCCGTCCCGGTACAGCACCGGGAGCCGCATCCGCTTCTCCGCCTTCTTCGCCTGCTCGGCCCTGAAGCCGGCCTGGCGCGTCTCGGTGCTCCGCAGGATCTCCCGGGCGGTGGCGAAGTCGTGGACCTGCCAGACCCCGTCGGCGGTGCTGTGGACCGGGCAGCCCGGGGCGAGCTTTCCGCGGGGGACCTTGCGCTGGGAGACGAGCGGGGTTTCTGCGGTCACGGGGGGCTCCTTCATCGACCGATATGACGATGATGTGGGGTCGCCTACGCCCAAGGCAAACCGGGCCCGCATCTCGATAGAGTGACCCGGATGCGTCTCGCCCCGATCACTGCTCAGAACTACGAGGCGGCCTTGGCGCTGTCGGTGCGGCCCGA
>NZ_JBFAZH010000910.1:0-3213 GCF_040681735.1 Actinoplanes sp. NPDC051633
CCACCACCCCACCCGGCCTCCCGCAGCGCAACCCGGCAGCCCACACCGCCATGGCAGCCAACCCAAGCCACCCACCACCGCACCGGGACCCCAAAGCCCGGCTCCCGAAACCGGGGCAGCCCGGCGGCGGGGCAGGGAGGGTGACCACCGACTGGCCGGCGTGTGTGTCAGGCCAGCTCGCGAGTGCCCGTACCCGGAACAGGCTTTTGATCTTGACCTTGGCGGGTTTATTCTGGCGAACTTTGCTTCTTACGGAGGTTGAGTTGACCGAGTATCCGCCCGAAGTCATGCGGCGCTTTCATGACCCGTCCCGGCCCATCTCCGACGGCGTGGTGCGTGAGCCGCCGCGAGGTTGGCGGGCCGTCGCGATCGAGGACTACGACCCGTCCTGGGTGGAGCGGTTCGAGGCCGTTCGCTCGCTGCTCCGGGAAGCCCTCGGAGATCTGGTGCTGGACGTTCAGCACGTCGGCTCGACCTCGGTCCCGGGGCTGGCCGCCAAGCCGATCGTCGACGTCGATCTTCTGCTGGAGGACACCGAGGACGAGTCGCGTTACCTGCCGGCGCTGGAGCGGCGGGGCTATTGGCTCGTCCTGCGGGAGCCGTGGTGGCACGGGCACCGGATGCTCGTCGACACCGCCGAGGACGTCCACCTGCATGTCTGGCCGCGGGGCGCGCCGGAGCCGGTGCGGCATCGGCTCTTCCGGGACTGGTTGCGCTCGCACCCGGAGGATCGCGAGCTCTACGCCTCGACCAAGCGCCGCCTGGCCGGTGAGATCCCGGACCAGGACTACACGCTCGCCAAGAACGAGGTCATCGACGAGATCTACACACGCATCTTCAAAGCCTGAAACGCCCCATCCGGTCACTGCCGGATGGGGCGTCGCAAGTTGTCAGCGTCAGGCGGGGGCGACGGCGCGCGAGCGGCGCATCGTCAGGACGTACTCGACCAGCGAGATCAGCACGTTCTTCGTGGACTCGCGGTTACGCGCGTCGCAGCTGACCACCGGCACGTCCGACGAGATCGCCAGAGCGTCCCGCACGTCCTGCGCGTTGTGGTACTGCATCCCGTCGAAGCAGTTTATGGCGACCAGGTACGGCAGCCGGCGGTGCTCGAAGAAGTCGATCGCGGCGAAGCAGTCCGCCAACCGGCGGGTGTCCACCATCACGACGGCGCCGATCGCACCGCGCACCAGCTCGTCCCACATGAACCAGAACCGCGTCTGGCCCGGTGTGCCGAACAGGTACAGGATCAGATCCCGGTCGATGCTGATCCGGCCGAAGTCCATCGCCACCGTGGTCGTCGTCTTACCCGGCACCTGCCGGTTGTCGTCGACGCCCACACCGGCCGAAGTCATGATGGCCTCGGTGGTCAGCGGGGTGATCTCGGAGACGGACCCCACCAGCGTCGTCTTACCGACGCCGAACCCACCGGCGATCACGATCTTCGCCGATGTGACGCGCCCGGCGGCCGGGCGACGCGACATGTCAGAGCCTGCGAAGTCCACTCAGCACCCTCTCCAGCAGTTCCGTGCCCACCGCATCGGTCTCGTCGTCCAGCGACGTCGGCTCGTGCACCGCGACCAGGCCATCGGAGGCCATGTCCGCGACGATCACTCGAGCCACGCCGAGCGGCAGTTGCATGCGTGCGGCGATTTCGGCCAGCGACTGAATCCGGCCGCCGTCACACATCGCCGCGATGTACTGATGCTCGCTACCGCCGCCGGATCGACTCGTCGAGTTCGTACGACCCCGCACGGTGGTTTCCACGAGCGCTTCGAGCGCTATATCGAGCTTGGGCCGGGTACGGCCGCGGGTAACGGCGTACGGCCTTACCAGCGCACCTGTCGGTTCATCGCGTTCGGGCATCGTCACCGTTCACCTCCACCCATTGCTCGGCCCGGTCAAAGTGTCTCTTGAAATTCATGATCTGGACAACCGCCGACAAGATCGGCGGAGTGCCCGTTCAGCCGAGCACCCCGGCTGTGGACCGCGGCGCCGGCGTCAGCGCCTCGCCCACCCGGTCGACCAGCAGGGCCATCTCGTAGCCCACCTGCCCGACATCACAGCTGCGCGCGGCCAGAACCGCGAACGACGAGCCATCCGAGATCGACATCAGGAAGAGGAACCCGTTGTCCATCTCGACCACAGTCTGCAGCACCGCGCCGCCCTCGAAACACCGAGCGGCACCCTGCGTGAGGCTGACCAGGCCGGAGGCGATCGCCGCCAGCTGGTCGGCCCGGTCCCGCGGGAGGTCCCGCGAGGCCGCTAGGAGCAGACCATCGGCTGAGACCGCGATCGCGTGCGCGACCCCGGGAACGCGATCGGCGAAGTTGGCCAGGAGCCAACCGAGATCCTGCGTAGATGTCATGCCTCATGCTCCTTGCCAGCCTGGTAAGACTGTTGCCCGCCCGAAGTCTCCTCCGGGTTGGTCGATTGTTCCTTGGTGCGGCCGCGCTGCACGCCGCGGTGGTACGCGGACAGCAGACCACGGACCGCTTCTGGGGTACGACGCTGGGTGGAATTCTCCGACCGGTCCACGCCACCCGGAACGAGCTGTGCCATCGGCTTGCGCTTCGGCAGGCCCGCGGTGGTGGTCGCCTCGACCGGGGTTTCGGCGGCCGCGCGAGCAGCCTGCCAGCCCTCGTCCGCGGCGGTCTGCCAGGGGTTGGACGACATCCCGGCACCGTTGGCCGCGGCGGCGCCCGCGCCGACCGTGGCCGGGTCGAGCGCCTCCGGCGACGGGGCCTGCTGCGGCACCTCGGCCGCCCGGGCCGGCTCGCCGGTCGGGATGCGCTGTGAGATCGTCCCGTCGTCGCTGCCGGCCGGGGACGGCGGCTTGGCCGTGGTGAACCAGGCCGACTCGAGCTCCCGGAAGATCGGCAGCTCCATGGTCTCGTCGGCGTACTGGCTCTGCCCGTCGCCGGAGCGCTGCCGGGCCTGCGCCGCCGCGATCTGGGCGGCGGCGGTGGCCTGTGCCTCGGCCGCCTGCCGGGCGGCCGCCTCGTGTGCGGCGGCGGCGCGCTGGGCGTCGGACTGCGGTGACGGGGGCGCGGACTGCGGGTTGCCCGGGCCGGCCACCGTGGGGTGGCTGCCGGTGCGGTCCGGGCGGTAGCGCGGGATCTCCGCCGTCATGTCCAGCGCGGCGGCCAGGCTCTCCGGCACCGGCGGCGGGTTGTCCCGGTCCGGCGCGACCGGCGGCCAGGCCGGCGGCGC
>NZ_JBFAZH010000911.1:0-3209 GCF_040681735.1 Actinoplanes sp. NPDC051633
TCGAGCACGACGTTCATGGTGTCAAAAACTTTACTGGTCTCAGGTGAATGAGAAACAAACGAGGCTTGACCCAGGTCCTGTTATCGCTAACATATGGGCACGGGTCACGGGACCGGCCCGGCGTTAGTCTCTTCTCCAGGCCTTTCTCGAGGGGTTGAGGGTGCGTTGGTGGACATCAGGGGGTCCCGTGACCCGGCCATGACCGACGTCGCGCGTCTGGCCGGGGTCTCGCACCAGACGGTGTCTCGGGTGCTGAACGATCACCCGAACGTCAAGGAGCAGACCAGGCTGCGCGTGCGCGCGGCCATCGCCGAGCTGGGCTATCGGCCCAACCGCGCCGCTCGCACGCTGGTCACCGGCCGATCGCAACTGATCGGCGTGGTGACGCTGAACAGCACGCTGTTCGGCCCGGCGTCGCTGCTGACCGCGTTCGAGCAGGCCGCCGCCGAGGCCGGCTTCGCGGTCAGCGTGGCCAGCGTCGTGAACCTCGACCGCGAGTCGGTGACCGCCGCCATCGACCGCCACCTGGACCAGCGGGTGGCCGGCGTGGTGGTGATCGCCCCGACCGTGTCGGCCGGCGAGGGCCTGGCCGACGTGCCGTCCGGGGTGCCACTGGTGACCATCGACGGCGACCCCGATCAGACGCACGCGCTCGTCACCGTCGATCAGGTGGCCGGCGCCCGTGCCGCGACGCGGCACCTGCTGGCCGCGGGGCACCGCACGGTGTGGCACGTATCCGGCCCGGCGCAGTGGTATGACGCGGCCGGCCGGATCGAGGGCTGGCGGCAGGCGCTGACCGAGGCGGGCGCCGAGGTGCCGCCGCTGATGCCGGCCGACTGGTCCGCCGCGGCCGGGTACTCGGCCGGGCAGATGCTGGCCCGGATGCCCGAGGTCACCGCCGTCTTCGCGGCCAACGACCACCTGGCGCTCGGCCTGCTCCGGGCGTTGTACGAGAAGGGCCGGCGGGTGCCCGGCGACGTCAGCGTGGTGGGCTTCGACGACGTGCCCGAGGCGGCGTATTTCATCCCGCCGCTGACCACCGTGCGGCCGGACTTCGCGGCGGTCGCCCACGCCGGCCTCGAGCTGCTCCTGGCCCAGATCACCGAGCCGGCCGCGCTGCCCGGCCGGGTGGTCATCGAGCCCCAGTTGGTCGAGCGCGACAGTGTCGGATAACGGTTTCTGCCTCGTGTCCCCAATGTTGCAGAGAACCGTTGACACACCCGATTGTTAGCGCTCACACTCTGGCTTCATGACGCAGCACACGCCACCGAGCTATGTCGTGGGTGTCGACTACGGGACCCTGTCCGGCCGGGCCGTCGTCGTCCGGGTCTCCGATGGCGCGGAGCTGGGCTCCGCGGTGCACGACTACACGCATGCCGTCCTCACCGACACGCTGCCCGACGGCACCCCGCTGGGGCCGGACTGGGCACTGCAGGTGCCGGCCGACTACGTCGACGTGCTCCGGATCGCGGTGCCGGCCGCACTGCGCGCGGCCCAGGTGGACCCGTCGCAGGTGATCGGCATCGGCACCGACTTCACCGCGTGCACGATGGTGCCCACGCTGGCCGACGGCACCCCGCTGTCGGAGGTCGACCGGTTCGTCAGCTCCCCGCACGCGTACGTGAAGCTCTGGAAACATCACGCCGCCCAGCCGCAGGCCGACCGGATCAACGCGCTGGCCGCGAAGCGTAAGGAACCGTGGCTGCCGCGCTACGGCGGCCTGATCTCCTCGGAGTGGGAGTTCGCGAAGGGCCTGCAGGTCCTCGAGGAGGACCCCGAGGTGTACGCGGCCATCGAGCGCTGGGTCGAGGCCGCCGACTGGATCGTCTGGCAGCTCACCGGCGACTACGTCCGCAACGCCTGCACCGCCGGGTACAAGGGCATCCGGCAGGACGACGCGTACCCGTCGCGGGACTTCCTCGGCGAGCTCAACGCCGACTTCGCCGACTTCGTCGAGGCCAAGCTCGACCAGCCGATCGGGCAGCTCGGCGAGGCGGCGGGCCGGCTGTGCGCGAGGGCGGCGGAGTGGACCGGGCTGCCCGAGGGCATCGCGGTCGCGGTCGGCAACGTGGACGCGCACGTCACCTCGGCCGCCGCGCAGGCGCTGGACCCCGGGCAGATGGTCGCGGTGATGGGCACCTCGACCTGCCACATGATGAACGCCGATCGGGTCGAGGTCGTGCCCGGCATGTGCGGCGTGGTGGACGGCGGGATCGTGGCCGGGCTCTACGGGTACGAGGCCGGGCAGAGCGGCGTGGGCGACATCTTCGCGTACGTTGTGCCGCCCGGCTACACCCACGAGCAGCTCACCGACCTGGCCCGCGGGCAGAAGCCGGGCCAGCACGGGCTGCTCGCCCTGGACTGGCACAACGGCAACCGCTCGGTGCTGGTCGACGCCGAGCTCTCCGGGCTGATGGTGGGGGAGACCCTGGCGACCAAGCCCGAGGACCGCTACCGCGCGGTGATCGAGGCGACCGCCTTCGGCACCCGGGTGATCGTCGAGACGTTCGAGGCGGCCGGGCTCGCGGTCGAGGAGTTCGTCGCGGCCGGTGGCCTGGTGAAGAACCCGCTGGTGATGCAGATCTACGCGGACGTGCTGAAGAGGCCGCTGTCGGTGATCGGCTCGGACCAGGGCCCCGCCTTGGGCTCGGCCATCCACGCGGCGGCGGCCGCGGGCGCGTACCCCGACGTGCGTGCCGCGGCGGCGGCGATGGGCCGCAAGGAGGCGGCGGTCTGGCACCCCGACGCGGCCGCGAGCGAGGTCTACGACGAGCTGTTCGCCGAGTACGTGCGCCTGCACGACTACTTCGGCCGGGGCGAGAACAAGGTGATGAAAACGTAAGAACCTATGAATATACCTAGTACCAAAAGCACACCCCAATCAATAAATTTTAAATCTCCTGAAATAAGATAATTTACAAGATTTGCAGATGGTGTTGTTATACCTAAGCCACCCATTCTCCCAGTAGATTCACTCATAGGCCAAGCAAGTAGAGCAATAAAACCTATTGCAATGCCAGCAACAAATGGATGATATCTTTTTTCAAATAGGTAATGTCTAATACCACTATATTTTTGTTTAAGTTGGGGCACCATTATTTTAGGTTTTCGAATTGTTACTCAGAAGGCTTTGTAGCGTTTTTGTGGCATTTAGGATATATCATACCTTATTTAATGTTAGCAGGGCTTATATGGCTTCTATTTGCTTT
>NZ_JBFAZH010000912.1:0-3204 GCF_040681735.1 Actinoplanes sp. NPDC051633
GTGGCCGCCCGCATGTACCTGAGCCCGCGCACGGTCGACCACCACCTCCGCAACGTCTTCATCCGCCTGGGCGTCCGCTCCCGCACGGAACTGGCCCGCCTGATCCCCGCGGCTTAGCAGACCCGAAGTGGTGTCAGGCCGCGGCTGCTGTTCTGCGGGCGAAGGCGATGTCGCGGGCCAGGACGCCGATGTCGGGCTGGTCGGTGAACAGGCCGTCGATGCCGGCCCGCCAGAAGAGCACGTGCTCGTCGATCGCCTTGCCGTACGCGGCCGGGTCGGTGCCCACGCGCAGCTGCGGCGGCAGGAACTGGTTCTCGGCGCGGAAGGTGTAGGGGATCACCACCAGGCCGGCGTCGTGCGCGTCGGCCACCAGGCGGGTCGGCTCGCCACCCGGCGGAATGACCTGCGCCTTGTCCGGCCCGATGCCGTCGACCACCCGGGACAGCTCGCGCAGCCCGGCCGGGGTGAGGTAGTCGGCGTACGAGCGGGGGTCGCCGAACGGCCCGCCGGTCACGCCGGTCAGGAAGATCATCGGCGCCCGCAGCTTGTGCAGCCGGCGCAGGTCGATCAGGTTGCGCGCCTCGAAGGACTGCACGTACACCTTGGCGCCGGCCCGGTCCAGGTCCCGCGCCCGCAACGCCCGCACCAGCCGCGGTGCGAAGTCGAGGCCCAGGCCGCTGAAGTAGGTCGGGTGCTTGGTCTCCGGGAAGACGCCGATCTCGCGGTCCAGCTCGCGGGACAGGCGGGCGCGCAGGCTCAGCACCTCGTCGAAGGTCGGCACCTCGAAGAGCCCGTCGTAGAGCGTGTTGCGCTGCCGCAGCGCCGGGATGCGCTCGACCGCCCGCAGCGTCTTGAGCTCGGCGAGCGTGAAGTCGTGGGTGAACCAGCCGGTGACCGCGACGCCGTCGAGCGTCACGGTGCGGCGGCGCGAGGCGAACTCGGGGTGTGCCGCCACGTCGGTGGTCATGCCGATCTCCGGCTCGTGGCGGGCCACCAGCACGCCGTCCTTGGTGATCACCAGGTCGGGCTCGATGTAGTCGGCGCCCATCCGGGCGGCCAGCTCGTACGACGCGAGGGTGTGCTCGGGCCGGTATCCGGACGCGCCCCGGTGCCCGACCACGATCTTCCGGCGGTCGGCGGCCTCCGCCTTCTCCGGCAGCGAGGTGACGACCGCCGCCCCGGCCAGGGTGGGTGCGGCGGCGGCCAGGGCGCCCACGCGCAGCACCTGACGACGATCAACCATGAATTCCTCCACAGACGACGGCCGGCGACCGTTCGCCCGCCTGTCCCGCCCGCAGTTCAGGTGATCGATGCGACGCCGAAGTGGATTACAACTGGCGCCGAGAAAAATAGCGGGTGCGCAAATCAGAGCCGCAGGGCGTCCCAATCCAGGAGGCCCGCCCCCAGGTCACGGACGGTGGCGGCCAGGCCGAGCCGGGCCGCCCGCAGCGCCGGGTCGTCGGCCATCACCAGCACCTCTTCGAAGAAGCGGTGGACCGCGGCGACGATCGGGCCGGAGGTCGCGGTCAGGGCGGACAGATCCCAGTCGCCGACGGGAGGCATCTCGGTCAGCGCCGCGATCAGGGCGATCTCCGCCGGCTCGGTCAGCAGCGCCCGGTCGATCGCGGCCGGAACGCCGGGCGGCACGATCCGGCGCGCGCGGTCGAGGGATGCGGCGGCCGACCGGAAGGCCGGGTCGCCGGCCAGCGAGGCGAGCTGGGCCAGGTAGAAGTCCACCCGGGCGGGCCGGTCGGCGTGGACGAGGACCGCGCGGACCCGGTCGACGGGGTTGCCCTCCTCGACGAGTTGCTGCTCCAGGCGGCGGGTCAGGAAGTCGGCGATGCCGGCGAGCACCTCGGGCCCGGCCGGGACCGGCTGCAGCGCGGCCGCCTGCTCGAGCCCTGCGGAGATGCCGGGCAGGCTCGGATGCGCGCGCAGCACGGCGAGCAGGCCCAGCGCGGCACGGCGCACCGCGAAGGGGTCGCTGCTGCCGGTCGGCAGCCCGACGGTGGCGGCCAGGCCGACCAGGAGATCGAGCCGGTCGGCCAGCGACAGCATGGCGCCGGGCCGCGACACCGGTAGGTCGTCGCCGGCCGCGCGGGGCAGCTCGCACTCGTAGACGGCCTGCGCGACCGCCCGCGGCTCGCCGGCGTGCAGCAGGTAGTCGCGGGCCATCACACCGGCCAGGCCGGTCATCTCGGTGACCATCTGCGAGCCCAGGTCGACCTTGACCAGAGCCGCGGCTCGGCCCAGGGTGAATCCGGAGTCCCAGCCGGTGGCCAGCGCCGCGATCCGGGCCGCCCGGTCGGCCATCGTGCCGAGCTTGTCGGTGAACGTGATCCGGCTCAGCCGGTCGCGCAGCGCCGGCAGCGGCGTCTCGCGGTCGGCGCGGTAGAAGAAGGACGCGTCCTCGTACCGGGCGCGCAGCACCGCCTCGTTGCCGGCCCGCACCGCCTCGACATCGACCGTGCCGTTGGCCACCGTCACGAACATCGGCAGCAGAGCACCGCTCTCGTCACGGACCGGGAAGTAGCGCTGGTGCTTGCGCATCACCGTGGTGAGGACCTCGGCGGGCAGGGCCAGATAGCTCTCGTCGAAGGTGCCGAGCAGCGGGTTGGGCGCTTCGACGAGGTACGTGACCTCCTGCACCAGGGCGGGCGCCAGCTCCACCCGGCCGTCGGGGTAGACCAGGTCCTGCGCCCCGGTGACGATGAGCTGCTCGCGGTCCTCCGGATCGGCGACCACCCCGCGCACCGCGATCGACTCCATGAAGCTCTCGGCCGACGCGATCGTGACCACCGGCTCGTCGGCGTCCCGCAGCACGTGTGTCACGCGGCCGGCCGCCAGCGTGGACACCGCCACCGGCACCACGTCGTCGCCGAGCAGGGCGAGCAGCCACCGGATCGGCCGGGTGAAGGACAGCTCGGGATCGTTCCAGCGCATGTTGCGCGCCGACCGCAACTCCCTGACCAGCTCGGCGAGCATCTCCGAGAGCACCGCTCCGGCGGGGCGGCCGGCCTCGAAGCGCTCGACGAAGTAGTGGGTCTCGCCCTCGCCGACCTCGCCGCCCTGGGCACGGGCGAAGCCCTCGACCGCCGTCGCCGGCGCACCGAGTTTCGGCCCGCGCACCCGGACCGTGCGGTCCTCCTCGCGCGGCGCGACGTCGGCGACCAGCGCGATCAGGCGCCGCGGCGTGGCGGCCAC
>NZ_JBFAZH010000913.1:0-3203 GCF_040681735.1 Actinoplanes sp. NPDC051633
ATGTAACTCTTGTATTTTAAAAGAGCATAAGTGGAATCCTGCACAGAAATGTCTCCAAATGTCTCCATTCGGTATCCATTTCTGTGAAAATTATTTCCGCAGTCGCGGCGGAGACGGGATCCCTCCCGTCCACCGCGCAGCAGCAGGCGCACAGCTGGTTCTCCGGGCTGGGCGTGCCGCCGCCGAAGCCGGAGACGGCTCCATCCAGCGAGCCGTCCTCCGGTGGCGCGCCGACCAGCGGCTCCCCCGGCCGATCGCCCCGGGCGAGTGACACCGTGCCGGCGCCCAGCCCGTCCACGGCGCCCAGCTCCACCTCGTCGGTCGCCGGGGCACGCGGTCTGTGCCGGGCCTGGCAGGCCACCGACGGCAAGAAGCAGGGCAAGGCGATGACGGCCGCGGCGCGGCGCAAGCTCACCGAGGCGGCCGGCGGCGCGTCGAGGATCCCCGCCTATTGCGCCCCGTACCTCGCCGAACCCTCGACCGCCCCGACGCCCACGCCCGACGTCACCACCAGCCCCACCCGGCCCGGGAACGGCAACGGCAACGGGAACGGCAATGGGAACGGCAATGGGAACGGCAATGGGAATGGCGACGGCGATGACGACGGCAATGGCAATGGCAATGGCGACGGGAACGGGAACGGCAACGGCCCGAAGGGCAGCCAGGGCGGAAAGCCCGGCGGCAACGACACCGCGAACGCGGTCGTGGACGGACGCGCCGGCCCGCCCGATTAGCTCCCTTCCCCCCGGTGGCCCCGGTCCGGTGTGGTGCCCAGCCGCACCGGACCGGGGCCCATTTTCGCGCACGCTCCTCGCAGAAGGGCTGACCGATGAGCAGAAGGGCTGACCGATGAGAAAGCTTCGCCGACTCATACGCCTCGTCCTCGTTCAGACCGCCGTCTCGGCCCTCGCCGGCCGCCGGGGGCGGTGGCGCCACACGATCCGGGTCGGGGCAGGCTCCGCTCACCCGACCGGGACGAGCACCGTTGTCTGCCATGCCGCACCGCATGAGCAGGCCGCCGACGCGGCGGACCCGTGGAACGCGCCGACCGTGCCCCGCGGCCGACCGCACAACCCGGCGACGGCAGAGCGCTGGTACAGCACGCAGCCGCATCCGGCACACCGCGCCAACACGCGCTGGCCGAGCAATTGACCTGGCTCGCGGATCGGTCCGGCCCGCGCGCGAAGCGGCAGCGTCACGGGGTGACCAGCCCGGTCTGGTAGGCGATGACGACCATCTGTGCGCGGTCCCGCGCACCGAGCTTCACCATCGCGTGACTGACATGGGTGCGGGCAGTCGCGGGGCTGAGGAACAGCGCCGCGCCGATCTCGTCGTTGCTCAGGCCCTGACCGACGAGCCCCAGGACCTCCCGTTCCCGTTTGGTGAGGACGGAGAGCCGCTGCTCCGCCGCCGCGTCGGCGGTGCGTCGTGCGGTGAACTGAGCGATGAGACGGCGGGTGATCCGCGGCGCGAGCAGAGCCTCCCCGGCCGCCACGACGCGGATGCCGTGCAGCAGCTCCGCCGGGCCGGCGTCCTTGAGCAGGAAACCACTGGCCCCGGCCTGCAGGCCTTCGAAGACGTTGGCATCGGTGTCGTACGTCGTCAGGATGAGGATGCGCACGCCGCGCAGGTCGGGCGCGGCGGTGATCGCCCGGGTGGCCTGGATGCCGTCCATCTTCGGCATCCGGATGTCCATCAGCAGGACGTCCGGGCGGGTGCTGCGGGCCAGCGCGACGGCTTCGACGCCGGTGGTTGCCTCCCCCACCACCGTGATGTCGTCCTCGATGTCGAGCAGCAGCCGGAAGCCGGATCTCACCAGCCGTTCGTCGTCGACGAGCAGAACCCGGATCGGCACGTTCATCCGGCCGGGGCCAGCGGGAGACGGGCGGTGACCGCGAAGCCGTTGCCCGCTCGCGGACCGGCGTCGAACTCCCCGCCCAGCAGGTGACACCGCTCCCGCATGCCGAGGATCCCGCCGCCCGGCCGGTGATCGGCGCGTTCCTCGATCCGCGTACCCGGCCGCGGACCCTCGTCCGTCACCCGGACCTCGACCTCCTCGGCGCTGTAGTCCAGCGCGACCGTGACCCGGGTCGGCCCGACGTGGCGGATCACGTTGGTGATCGACTCCTGCAGGATCCGGTAGACGGCGTTGCCCACGGCGCCGGGCACCGGCGGCGGTGACGGAGTGATGAGAAGATCGACATCCAGCCCGGCATCGCGCGCCTTGGTGGCGAGGTCGTCGATCTGCCCAGGTCCGGGGTACGGGGCACGCCCGTCGGCGTCGCGCAGGACGCCCAGCACCGCACGCATCTCGTGCAGAGCCTGCGAGCTGGTCTGCTCGATGGTCTCCAGGGCCGCCCGTGCCCGGTCCGGCCGCTTGTCCAGCACATGCGCGGTGACACCGGCCTGAACGTTGATCACGGCGATCGCGTGCGCGACGGTGTCGTGGACCTCCCGGGCGATCCGGAGCCGTTCCTCGTCCACCCGCGCGCGTGTCTCCTGCTCACGGGTCCGCTCCGCCAGCTCCGCGCGGGCCACCGCCTCCGCCGCGATGACCCGCCGGGCCCGGACGCTCTCGCCGAGGGAAGCGCTCATCACCGAGGCGCCGATCCGGAAGAACACCCAGCCGATGGCGGCCCGTGGCTCGATGTCGGCGGCGGCGACCAGCCAGCAGGCGGCCATCACGGCGATGCCCGCACCGGCGATCACCAGCGAGCGCCGGCCGTCGCCCAGGGCGGTGAACGTGTACAGGGCCACGAAGAGCCCGAGCCATCCCGGCCCGTCCGGGAAGCCGAGGGCGTAGTAGGCGATGCTGGCGGCCGCGGTCACGGCGAACACGGCGAAGGGCAGGCGGCGGCGCACGATCAGCACGGCACCACCGGCGATCAGCAGTCCGTATCCCAGGTGCCCGAGGTCGGCCAGGGGCCGCACCACCGACTCCGGTTCGTCACGGGTCCGGGTGACGGTGCCCTGCACCTGCATCACGGCGACGAACAGGGCCAGCAGCAGGTCCTGCGCCCAGGCAGGCGGCCGGTACGACGCGAGGCGGTCCTGCATGCCGTGATCCTAGGGCGTCCGGCCGCGCGGCTCCTACGTCGAGAAGCGCGATCCTCGGCGCTGCGGCTACGCCGGACTGCGTACCCGGTGCCGCCGGCGGGCGGACGACGCCGGGGCCCGCGACGCGCGACGATCGTCGGCATCGA
>NZ_JBFAZH010000914.1:0-3190 GCF_040681735.1 Actinoplanes sp. NPDC051633
CCGGGATGGGCCCGCGCAAGCTCGGCGCGATGCTGGCGCTGCTGGAGCAGGTCGGCGCGGCCACCTCGGGCAGCCGCAACATGTGGACCGTCCCGGTCTTCGCGCCGCTGCCGGCCGCGGCCGCCGACGCGGCGATGGCCGAGCACGAGCGGCAGCAGGTGGTGCAGCGGTCGCGGACCGACATGATGCGCGGCTTCGCCCAGACCCGCGCCTGCCGCACCCAGACGCTGCTGGCGTATTTCGGCGAGGAGATGAAGAAGCCGTGCGGCCACTGCGACAACTGCGCCGACGGCGCGGCCGCGGAGGTCGAGGAGAGCACGAACGAGGCAGGCGAGCCGTTCAAGGTGCACAGCCAGGTCCGCCACGGAGAGTGGGGCAAGGGCATGGTGATGGGGTACGAGCAGGACAAGGTGACCGTCCTGTTCGAAGAGGTCGGCTACAAGACTCTGGCCGTGCCCGTCGTCCTCGAGCACGGCCTGCTGACCTCGGCGTAGACGTATCACCGCCGGCGCCGGGGTGTCCGGCACCGGCGGGTGGGGTAAGTGCCCTCGGTGCCCGTGCCATCTGTGAAAGGACCGTCCTCGTGACCGACGAACCGCTGTACGCCCAGTGGGGCTTCACCGACGACCAGTGGGGGCTGCTGGTCGGGATGCCGCAGGCGGTGCTCACCGCCGCCAGCGCGGCCACCCCCGACAGCGCCCGCAAGACGCGGGCGGAGAACGAGGCCGGACTGGAGAAGATCTCCGAGGCCCGGGCGTCGGCCAGCCCGCTGGTGTCGGCCGTCGCGCAGGCCGCGCTGGCCGCCGCGGGCGACCCGGAGCTGGGTGAGGAGGCACCGGCGATCCAGCCGGCCGACCCCGAGGGGTACGTGGCCGACGTCCTCGACCGGGCCGACCAGGTCGCCCTGGTGCTGGCGAGTCGCGCCGACGCGGACGCGGAGACCTACAAGCACTGGCTGGTCGAGATCGCGGACACCGTGGTGGGTGCGGCCAGCACCGGCGGCGTGCTCGGCATCGGCGGCGAGACGGTGACCGAGAGCGAGCGGACCTTCCGCGACAACCTGGCGAAGGCCTTGGCGAACTAGTCTGGTGACATGTCGGTCAACGAGCATGTGCAGGCGAAACCGTCGCCTGCGCTGCGGCCGTACGTGGCGGGCTACTCCGGCTATCGCCAGAAGGCCGCGGCCGGCACCGTTCACCGCGGCCTGCCCTCGCCGTACCTGACGCTGATCCTCACGCTCGACGAACCACTGGTGATCCTGGCGCACCCGGATCGGCGCCAGGCTCCGGGCAGCTACGACACCCTGCTCGGCGGCCTCCATCTGCGGCCGGCGCTGATCCGCAACGGCGCCGCCCAGTCGGGAATTCAGGTCACCGTCCTGCCGCTCGGCTGCCGGGCACTGTTCGGCATGCCCGCGGGCGAGCTCGGCCACCTGGATGTGGACTGCGCGCAGGTGCTGGGTGACCGGGTCACCCAGCGGCTGCGGGCGGCGATCCGGGCCGAGAGCTCCTGGCCCCGGCGGTTCGCCGCGCTGGATGCGGCGCTGGCCGGGCTGATCGACCACGACCGGCGTGTCCACCCCGACGTCGGTTACGCCTTCGATCGGGTGCTCGACTCCGGCGGCACGGTCACCGCACGGCAACTGGCCGCCGAGGTGGGGTGGAGCGACCGGCATCTGACGAACAGGTTCCGCGCCGAGACCGGGCTGGGCCTGAAGGAGGCGGCCCGGGTGACCCGTTTCGACCGCGCCCGCCGCCGGCTGCGTCCCGGCGCCCGGCTGGCCGACATCGCGGCCGCCACCGGCTATTACGACCAGGCCCATCTGGCCCGCGAGTTCACCGCGCTCGCGGGCGTCACGGCGACCCGGTGGCTCGCCGACGAGTTCGATTTTGTCCAAGCCAGGGCCGCCTCCGCGGAGGACGCTTACTGACATGAATGAGACGACGACATCGAAGCAGGCGCCGGCCCCGACGGTGTGGCCGACGCTGCGCGCGAAGGACGCCCGTGCCATGATCCGTTTCCTCGTCGACGTGGTCGGCTTCGAGGAGACCGCCGTGTACGGCGAGGGCGACGTCGTGCAGCACTGCGAGCTGAGCTGGCCGCTGGGCGGCGGCATCATGCTCGGTTCGGCGCCCGATCGGGGGGCGGACGACAGGTGGGCGCTCCAGCCCGGCACGTTCGGCTGCTATGTGGTCGCCGATGACGTGGACGGCATCTACGAGCGGGTGAAGGCCGCCCCGGGCGTCACGATAATCACCGAGCCGACCGACACCGATTACGGCAACCACGAGTTCGCCATGCGCGACCCCGAGGGCAACCTGTGGTCCTTCGGGACCTACCGCGGCGAGCCACGCTAGGCCGCGTCAGCTGCTGCCGAGGAGACCGCGCTCGAAGGCGGCCGCCACGGCCGCGGCCCGGTCGCGGACGCCCAGCTTCGCGTACACGTGCAGCAAATGGGTCTTGACGGTCGCCTCCGAGATGAACAGTCGCGAGGCGGTCTCCCGATTGGTGCAGCCGCGGGCGGTCAGCGTGAGGACCTCGAGTTCGCGCTGGCTGAGCGGCTCCTGGCCGGGCGACCGCAGGCGGCCCATCAGCCGGCCGGCCACCGCCGGGGAGAGCACCGACTCGCCCCGGTGGGCGGCCGACACCGCCCGGAAGAGCTCCTCGCGCGGGGTGTCCTTGAGCAGGTAGCCGGTCGCGCCCGCCTTGATCGCGGGCAGCACGTCGCTGTCCGTGTCGTACGTGGTGAGCACCAGCACCCGGGCCGCGAAACCCTGGTCCCGCAACGCCTCGATCGTGCTGACCCCGTCCATGCCCGGCATCCGCAGGTCCATCAGCACCACGTCGGGTGTCACCGCCCGGGCCACAGCCAGCGCCTCCCGCCCGTCGCCCGCCTCCCCCACCACCTCGAAGCGGTCGTCGCCGGCGAACATGCCGCGCAGTCCGTCCCGCACGACGGGGTGGTCGTCGACGATCAGCAGCCGGATCATGCCGCCACCGCCTTGGGGATGCAGGCGGAGATCGCCGTTCCGCCACCGGGCTCCGACTCGACCGCGAGCGTGCCCGAGATGCGGTGCACCCGCTCGCGCAACGCGGCCAGGCCGAAGCCGCCCGCCTCCGACGTCTCCCGCGGCACGCCGCTGTCGAAGCCGGCGCCGTCGTCGCGCACGACCAGCGTCACCAGATCCTC
>NZ_JBFAZH010000915.1:0-3189 GCF_040681735.1 Actinoplanes sp. NPDC051633
CCTTGTTGTAGAAGATCATCACCGGGTTGGACTTCCACGGCATCTGATAGAACTTGCCGTCCGGCGACTTGTACTGGTTCGCGATGTCGCCGGTGCGCTCGCCGATGTACTGCGCGGCGCCGTCGAAGGAGTCGAGGGCGACCAGGCCGCCCTGCTTCTGGAACTGTGGCACCGCGGCCGGCGCCGTGTTGAAGATCAGGCACGGCGCGTTGCCGGCGGTGATCGCGGCGCCGATCACCTCCTCGGAGGTGTTGCCGGCCGGGATCTCCTGGGCGGTGATCTTCTGGTCGGCGTGCTGGCCGTTCCAGGCCTCGACCATGGCGTTGCCCCAGGCCAGCTCCTCCTTGTTGTTGGAGAGCCAGATGGTGATCGGGCCGGTGGCGGCGTTGGCCTTGTCGGCGTCGCCGCCGCCACCGCTGCCGTCACAGCCGGCGGCGAGGACGAGGGTCAGGGAGAGGAGGACTGCCGGGAGCGTGCGTTTCATGGTGTCTCCATGGGGGGTGCGGTGGATGCACGTACGACGAGCTGGGCGGGCGGCGCGGGAACGTCGTCGACCGGCTCGCCGGCGATGAGTGCGAGCAGGGCCTCCGCGGAGGTCCGGCCCCAGTGGTACGGATCGGTGCGGACGGTGGTGAGCGGCGGGCTGACGTAGCCGGCCAGCTCGGTGTTGTCGAACCCGATGACCGACAGCTGCGCGGGGACGGCGATGCCGAGCTCCTGCGCGACCGCCAGCCCGGCGATGGCCATCAGGTCGTTGGCGTAGACGATGGCCGTCGGCCGTGCTTTCAGGAGCTCCCGCGTGGCCTGGGCGCCACCGGCCGCCGAGAAGTCGGCCGCCACGACGTCGGTCGTGGGCAGGCCGGCCTCGGTGAGCGCCTGCTCCCAGGCCTGCCGGCGGAGGGCGCCGTGCAGGAAGTGCGCGGGCCCGGCGACGTGCGCGATGCGGCGGTGGCCCAGCTCGATGAGGTGGCGTACGGCGGCGGTGATGCCCGGCCGGTCGTCGACCAGCAGCGCCGGACAGTCGCTGGGCACGTCCGGCCGGGCGATGGTGACGGCCGGAAGCCCCAGCTCGCGGAGCAGCGCTATCCGGGTGTCGGCCACCCGCAGGTCGAGCAGGAAGACCCCGTCGACCCGCCCGTCGGCGGCCAGCCGCCGGTAGCCGGCCTCCTCCTCCGCCTCGGGCACGACCTGCAGCACCAGGGCCTGCCCACGGTCGGAGAGCGTCCGCTCGACCCCGGCGATGAAGGCGGGGAAGAACGGGTCGGCGCCGAGCAGCTCGGGCGGCCGCGCGAGGACGAGGCCGACGGCGAACGCTCGGGAGACGGAGAGAGCCCGGGCGCGATGACTCGGGGTCCAGCCGAGGGCGCTGGCCGCGTCCAGGATGCGCCGCCGGGTCTCCTCGGCGACGCCGGCCCGCCCGTTGAGGGCGAATGACACGGTGCCCTTCGAGACGCCGGCAGCGCGCGCGACATCGCGGATCGTCGGCCGCTCTGCCCTGGTCATACGCACCCCATCGTGCTTCCAAACCGGTTTGAAGCCGAATGTAAACCGGCCCGGTGCATCGCACAAACGGAGAGACAGACCGATACGTGTGACCGCTTCCATACCAGCGGTGACGTACCTATGTTGCTAAATATTGACAGCCATTAAAGGGGGAACACACCGTGGTGTCTCGCTCGACAAGAAGACGTCTCGGCGGCGCGGCCGCCGTGGCGGTGCTGCTGGCGACCTTCGCCGTCGCCCAGCCCGCCCAGGCGTCGTCCGGCCATTCCGGCATCAAGAACCTTTCCAAGCAGGTCACCCTCGCCGGGGTGCTGCGCCATCTGGTGGCATTCCAGGCGATCTCCGACCTCAACGGCGACAACCGGGCCTCGGGAACACCCGGGTTCGACCGCAGCGCCGACTACGTGGCGACATTGATGCGGCTCGCCGGATACCGCGTCACCCGCCAGCCGTTCGACTTCAACTTCTGCGAGGACACCGCGTCCTCCTTCGCGCAGACGGCGCCGACCCCGACCACCTACATCGACCAGACCGACTACGACGTCATGACCTGCTCCGGCAGCGGCACGGCGACCGGCGCGGTCGTACCCGTCGATCTGCAACTGACCACCCCGAACACCAGCACCTCGGGCTGCGAGGCGAGCGACTTCACCAGCGCCGTGACCGGCAACATCGTGCTGCTGCAACGCGGCAACTGCCCGTTCGGCCAGAAGGCCTCCAACGCCCAGGCCGCCGGCGCGATCGGCGCGATCATCATGAACCAGGGCGACACCACCGGCGAGGACCGGCAGGGTCTCATCCTCGGCACGCTGGGCACACCGGTCACCATCCCGGTCGTAGGCATCTCGTATCCGCAGGGTGTCGAGTTCGCCGGCACGCCGGGTCTGACCGTGACGATCACGGCCGACACCATCGCCGAGATCCGCCGGACGTCGAACGTCATCGCCGAGTCGCGCTACGGCGACCCGGACGAGGTCGTCATGGTCGGCGCCCACCTGGACTCCGAGCCCGACACCGCGGGCATCAACGACAACGGCTCCGGCAGCGCCGGCATCCTCGAGGTCGCGTTGCAGGCGCGCAACTACAAGACCAAGAACAAGCTGCGGTTCGCGTGGTGGGGCGCCGAGGAGGCCAACCTCGTGGGCTCGACGTTCTACGTGAACAGTCTCAGCGAGCCGGACCAGGCCAAGATCGCGCTCTACCTCAACTTCGACATGATCGGCTCGCCCAACTACACCTTCGGCGTGTACGACGGCGACGACTCGGCCGCCACCGGCGCGGGTCCCGGCCCGGCCGGGTCCGCGCAGATCGAGGCGGTGTTCCAGCGGTTCTTCGCCGGTCGCGGCGAGGCGACCTCGGCCGCCGACTTCACCGGCCGCTCCGACTACGGGCCGTTCATCGCGAGCGGCATCCCGGCCGGTGGCCTCTTCACCGGCGCCGAAGTGATCAAGACCGAGGCCGACGTCGCGCTCTGGGGCGGAGTCGCGGGCCAGCAGTTCGACCCGTGTTACCACGACCCCTGCGACAGCCTGACGCCTGAGCGGGACGGCGCCGACGCGGCCGTGTACGCCCAGCTCCGCCGGGAGTACCGCCTGTTCGGCAACGTCAACACGTTCGCGATCGACACCAACGCCGACGCCATCGCGACGGCGGTCGCCACCTTCGCGCAGGACACATCGACGATCC
>NZ_JBFAZH010000916.1:0-3187 GCF_040681735.1 Actinoplanes sp. NPDC051633
GGTCGCTCGCGGCGGTAGCGGCCGCAGCCAACGAGCTGGCCCTGGGCCAGGCCGACCTGGTGGTCACCGGCGGTGTGGACGCGACGAACAACCCACTGATGTACGTGTGCTTCAGCAAGACACCGGCCCTCTCGCCGACCGGCGACGCCCGCCCGTTCTCCGCGGACGCCGACGGCACCCTGCTCGGCGAGGGCCTGGCGATGCTCGGCCTCAAGCGCCTGGACACCGCCGAACGCGACGGCGACCGCGTGTACGCCGTGATCCGCGGGCTCGGCGCCTCCTCGGACGGCCGGGGCGGGGCGATCTATGCGCCGATGGCCACCGGGCAGGTGCGGGCCCTGCGGCGGGCGTACGAGGCCGCCGGGTACGGCCCGGACACGGTCGGCCTGGTCGAGGCGCACGGCACCGCGACCCGCGCCGGCGACGCCGCCGAGTTCGAGTCGCTGCGCCGCGTCTTCGGCGAGACGGGACGGCCGGACCCCGGCTGGTGCGCTCTGGGCAGCATCAAGTCCCAGATCGGGCACACCAAGTCGGCGGCCGGCGCGGCCGGGCTCGTCAAGACGGTGCTGGCCCTGCACCAGCGCACGCTTCCCCCGACCATCAAGGTGCGCGAACCCGATCCGGGGCTGGGCATCGAGGACAGCCCCTTCTACCTGAACACGGTCGCCCGTCCGTGGACGCGGCCCGCGTCCCACGCCCGGCGGGCGTCGGTCTCCAGCTTCGGCTTCGGCGGCGCCAACTTCCACGTCACCCTTGAGGAGTACGGCGGCGGCGAGTCGCCCGCTCTTCTCGGCGGCGCCGCCGGCGACCTCGTCCTGCTCAGCGCCGACGCTCCGGCGGACATCCTGGGCAGTGACCATTTCGACTCCGGGGACACGCACCGGCTGGCCGTGGTGGCGAGCGACGCCGCTGACCGGCGTGAGAAGCTCAACCGGGCCGCCGAAATGATCGCCCGGCAGCCCGGCGTGCCGTTCACCCTTCCCGGCGGCGTCTTCTACGAGTGCGGACCCGCCGACCCGGGCCGGATCGCGTTCGTCTTCCCCGGGCAGGGTTCCCAATACGTCGGGATGGGCGCCGACATCGCCCTGGCCCTCCCGGCTGCCCAGGACATGTGGGACTTCGCCGCCGGGCCGGATCTGGCCGATGTCGTCTTCCCGCCACCGGTCTTCACCGACGACCAGCGCGCGGCGCAGGAAAGCCGGCTCACCGACACGCGCTGGGCGCAGCCGGCGCTGGCCGCCCACAGCCTGTCGCTGCTCGCGCTGCTCAGGTCGATCGGGCTCACCCCCGACTGCGTGGCCGGGCACAGCCTCGGCGAGCTGGTCGCGCTCCACGCGGCCGGTGTCATGGACGCGGAGAGCCTGCTGCGCCTGGCGAGGCGCCGGGGCGAACTGCTGGCGGGCATCACCGCCGAGCCGGGTTCGATGCTCGCGGTCGACGCGGATGCGGACACCGTGGAGTCGGCGATCAACGAGACGGCGGACGTCTGGCTCGCCAACCGGAACGGTCCCCAGCAGATCGTCGTCTCCGGGACCGTGCGGGCGATCGAATCACTGCAGGAGCGGTTCGGCGCCGCCGCACGCCGTCTGGCCGTCTCGGCCGCCTTCCACAGCCCGCTGATGCGGTCCGCCGAGGCGCCGATGCACGACTTCCTGCAGACGCTGAAGCTGACCGCGCCCGTCATCGACGTGTACGCGAACACCGACGCGAAGGTGTACGACCAGGAACCCGCGGCGATCCGGCGCACCCTCGCCCGGCACCCCGGCGACCCGGTCATGTTCCACGACCAGATCGAGGCGATGTACGCCGCCGGTGTGCGGATCTTCGTCGAGGTCGGCCCCGGCGCCGCGCTCACAGGGCTGATCGGGCGGATCTTGGGCGACCGGGCGCACACGGCGGTGAGCCTCGACCGGCGCGGTCGCGACGGCGTGACCGCGTGCTACGAGGGCCTCGGCCGGCTCGCCGTCCACGGCGTCGCGATGGACCTGACGAAGCTGGCGGGGGAGAGGAGCCCGGCGCCGACGCCGGAGCCGCCTCGGATGCCGGTCCGCGTCAACGGCGCGGGCTACATCGCGCCACCCGCACCCGAACGACCCTCGCCGGCCCCGATATCGCCGCCCCGGCCGGCCCCGGTCTCACCCACCTTCCCGGCCCCGGTCTCGCCCATCCCCCCGGCCCCGATCCCACCGACCCTTCTGGAGCCTGTCGCCCCGATGACCGATCACAACGCCGAATGGCTGACCGCGGTTCAGGAGATGCAGCGGCAGACCGCCGAGGCGCACATGCACTTCCAGCGCGTCCTCGCCGACTCACACCAGGCCTTCCTCCAGATGGCCGAGAACACCTTCGCCGCCTTCGCCGGGCAACCGCCGCGACCGGACCACCAGGTCTCTCGGCTTACGCCGCCTCCAACAGCGCCCGCGCTCCTGCAGCGGCCCGTTCCTGAGCCGCCACCCCCACTCGAACCGCCACGCCCACTCGAACCGCCACCCCCACTCGAACCGCCACCCCTTCTCGAGCCGGTCGCGGAGACCGAACCGGTGAGCCTCGCGCTGCTGCTGTCGGTGGTCGCCGACAAGACCGGCTACCCGGTCGACATGCTGAACGGCGGCATGGATCTGGAATCCGACCTCGGCATCGACTCGATCAAGAAGGTGGAGATCTTCGCCGCGGTGCGCGAACGCGCGCAGGGACTGCCGGCAACCGATTCGACGCAGATGGCCGGGCTGTTCCAGGCGCGCACCCTGGATGAGGTCATGCGCGGCATCGCCGCCGAACCCGCGGAGCCGGCCGGCCCCGGCCTGCCACGATTACAGGTCCGGCCGGTCGCCGCACCGGCCTGCGGGATGGCGCTGGCCGGCCTCAGGGACGGACCGGTCACCGTCGTCGACGGCGGCAGCGCCCTCGCGCCCGCCGTGGTGGAACGGCTCCGCGCGCACGGCATCACCGCCACCGCCGAACAGACGCCCCGACCCGACGCGCACGGCGTGATCCTGCTCGGCGGGCTGGCCGCGGTTACGGGGGCCGACCAGGCCGGTCCGGTGAGCCGGCTCGCGTTCCAGGCCGCCCGCGCGGTGGCGGCCGGCATGGCCGAGCGCGGCGGTGTCTTCGTGACCGTGCAGGACACCGGCGGCTGCTTCGGGCTGGCCGACCCCGATCCGCAGCGCGCCTGGCTCGGCGGCTTCGC
>NZ_JBFAZH010000917.1:0-3185 GCF_040681735.1 Actinoplanes sp. NPDC051633
GCAAATGTTGATTATAACTTCCGTCATTTTTGTTAACAGTAACTTCAGTTGAACGCATAAAACCGATTAAATTCTTTTTAACTTTTGCAGATAAAATTGGTAGAGTAAAAGTGACATACATAGGCTTAGCACTTAATATTGTTGGGTCGGTTTTAATCATTATTACGCCATTACCAAGTCTATTGATTATTGGACGTGCTATTCAAGGATTGTCAGCGGCATGTATAATGCCAGCGACACTCGCAATCATTAATGAATATTATATCGGGACAGCACGACAACGTGCATTAAGCTACTGGTCCATCGGTTCATGGGGAGGTAGTGGTGTTTGTACTTTGTTTGGTGGTTTAATGGCCGTGGCGCATGGTCCAGATTTCGCCGGCCCAGGCGGCGGTCATCGACGGGTCGGCGGACGGGAAGCGGCCCGCCGCGATGCACCGGCGCACGTCCTCGACGAGCCGCTCGAAGATGCCGACGCCGGCGTCGCCGTCCCCCTCCGCGGGCCGGTCGGTGAACATGGCCCGGTACATCTCCGGGCTGGTCAGCCCGCTGGTGAAGTACACGAGCCCCGCGGCCGCCAGGTCCGCCACCTCGTCGCCGGTGCGCGGCAGGGCGTCCAGCCGCTCGGCCAGCCGGGCGAACCCCTCGGCCCGGATCGCGCGGCACAGCTGATCCATGCTCCCGAAGTGTGTGTAGACGGCCATCGTGGACGTGCCCGCCTCGGCGGCGACGCGGCGCGTGCTGAGCGCGCTCCGGCCGTCGCCGGCCAGGATGCGGGCGCCCGTCTCGATCAACGACATGCGGACGGCTGGGTCGGCGGCTCTCGGACTCACCGCTTGACAGTAGCATAACGCCGTTCTATAACGACGATATGAATAGAGCCGCGATTGTCTTCGACGTGGGTCTGCCCCTGGCCACCTACTACACGTTGCACGGGTTGGGCGTTTCCGACCGGACCGCGTTGCTGGCCGCGACGGCGGCCGCGGGCGTGCGGTTGGTCTGGGTCGCCTTGCGTACGCGCCATGTCACCTGGTTCGCCGCGGTCATGCTCTCGGTGTTCGGCGCCGGGGCGGTGCTGACCTTCATCGGCGGCGACGCCCGCGTGCTGTTGCTGAAGGACTCCGCGCCCACGGTGATGCTCGGGCTGGTGTTCCTGGCGAGCCTGCTCGGCGGGAGCCCGCTCACCGTGTCGGCGGCGCAGAGTTGGAAGCCGGCGCAGGCGGACCGGGTGGCGGATCTGTACCGCAGCGAGCCGGCCGGACGGCGGGCATTCCGCGTCAGCTCCCTGGTCTGGGGCGTCGGCCTGCTGGCCGAGGCGGTCGTCCGCGTGCCGCTGGTCTACCTGCTGCCGGTCACCGTGATGGTGGGCCTGTCGACCGCGATGATGCTCGGCACGCTGGCCGCCCTGTTCGTCTGGAACGCGATCTACCTGACCCGGGCGGCCCGGCGCAGCCCGGAGTTGTCCATCCTCGTCCCCAGCAGGGCCTGAGCGCGGCCGTCAGCGCACGCTGTCGGCGATCCGGCGGGCGTCGTCGAGCGCCTCGGGTGTCGCGTCGTCCGCGGTGACTCGCCAGTCGGTGCTGTCCCGGGTCTCGATGGTCAGCGCTCGGGTCGCGGGATCGCCGGGCGGCGACGCGACCAGCGCCAGATTGATCGGCTGGTCCATCTGGCCGGCCAGGCGCAGCAGCGCCTCGAAACGCAGTTCCACGCACTGAGTGCCGGCTCGCAGGCGTCGTTCCAGCGCCACCGCGTCCAGGGTGGAGCCCGGCAGTGCCGTGCCCTCGAAGTCGAGCAGCCGCCACTCCCACCGCTCGCCGCGGACATGGCCGAGGACGTCGGTCAGTGAGACCAGCCGGCCGTCCGCGCTGAATGCCGGGAACGTGAACTCCACGAGATCACTCTGCCAGGGGTTGGGCTTGACCGCGCCGCGGCGAGCCGCCGGTCGGGTTCGGGACGTACGGGTGCTCGTGCGGGTTGGGGTGCTGCGACGGCCGGCCGTGGTCGGTGAAGTCGACGTCCTTCACCGGCTGGCCGTTCCCGTCGAACTCGCGGGCCTGCGGGTAGTCCCCGTGTCGTCCGTCGTTCACGCCGAGCTCCGTGTGCGGATAGTCCGACTCGGGAGTGGGGATTCCGTTGCCGTCCCGGGGAAGTTTCCGGCCCGGGAAGGGCCCGATGCTGCCGTCGTCCGGAGCCGGAGCCGGATCCGGAGCCGGATCCGGGGCCGGAGCGGGACCTGGGGCCGGTTGCGGTTCCGGCTCGGCCGCGTTGCCCGCGGCGTCGATGTGCACGCCCGGCAGCCCGGCGACCGGGTCCGGTGCCGGGCCCGCACCGGGCAGGGTCGGCAGCCCGATCAGCGGCCCGCCGCCGACCGTGGTCCCGATGGGCCCGGTCTCGGTCATCGTGGGGGTGCCGCCGCCGGACAGCTGCGTCAGCGTGCCGCCCCGCGGAAAGGGCCCGCCCTCGGGGGACGGGAGGTCGGCGGGCAGCAGGCCGAGCCCGGTGATGCGCTGCACGCAGCCGGCGATCCGCTGGTCGACGTCGGCCACCACCTGGTCACGGATGAGGCCCAGGTCCAACTCGCGGATACCGGGCGGGAGCTGCCCGGCCTGGATCCACCGGGGCAGGTTCCCGGTGATGATGCCGCCGATGTCGATCTTGCAGCTGCGTACCTCCGCGGCGAAGGCGTCGACCCGGTTCGCCAGCATGGTCATGCCGTCCGCGGCGGCGACCGCGGTGGCGAGCGTGCCTTGCGTACGGGCTCCGGCAGCTTCGCCGGCCGGGTCCGGCCACAGCCCACCGAGGCTGCTCAGATCGGTCAGCCCCGCCGTCATGAACCGGTCGCCGCCGGACCGCCAGTCCTGAGCGAGCGCGGCCAGCCGGTCCTCGTCGGTCTCCGGCCAACCGGTCACGTACCGCACCGCGGGCCACAGACCGGCGTCGGCGGGCGGTTCAGGCACGGGCACCGGGGTCTCCGGCGCCGGGCACGGTGGGCATCATCGTGGCGCATCGCCGGTCGGTGGCGCGATAGTCCTGAGCGCACTGCTCGCTCATGTCGGCGTCGGCGAGCATGCCGGTCGGCACCTGCCCGGCCATGTGCTGAAGGGCGTCGCCGGCCGGACGGTAGGCCGATCCGATCGCCGCGCCGATGGCGTCGCCGCCGAACGCCGACTCGCCGCCGGCGATCG